>NZ_SNUR01000003.1 GCF_012027595.1 Thermococcus sp. Bubb.Bath
TCAACGGGCAGGTTATCGGGATTCCGATTACTAACCCAGAGGATGCTATGACCTTCAACGTTATCGCAACCTACAATGGTCACCAGGTTGGAAGCGACACTTACACGGTTACACCACAAGACTGGAGCGCTGACTTCGAGTACTACTTTGACAGGGATCCAGTGTACGCCTGGATCGACAACGGAGTGGATGTGCAGGCATACAGTGAACCGGGTGTACCAGTTAACGTTACAGTCACGCAGAACGGTGCAGTACTCGCTGCTGACGAGAATGAAGTTCACGTGCCCATTCCAGCCCAGGCTCCCGGTACCGTGACTTACAATGTGACCCTTACTTACAGGGGACACGTTGTTGGCGGCGGCGAGATAACCTTCGATGTTCAGTCATGGAGCCTCTACTTCAGCACGTACCCAGAGCTCGAGCAGGGCAAGACTGTCAACTTCACCGTCCACGTCACGACCACGAGGCAGTGGTGGGACAGTGACCCAGTTACCGTCAAGCTCGTCCTCCCGGACAACACTGTGAAAACTGGCGAGGGCTTCATTAGCGGCGTGGGCGACAACCAGGAAGGCACTGTGGTCATTGAGAACGTTACTCCATCCCAGAGCGGTGTTGCCAAGGTCATAGTCGTTGACGAACTCTCAGGCAAGGAGTTCACCCAGCTGGTTCCGGTTTACCCGGCCGAGCACAGGATTGACGTGAGCGTCAAGACAAGCGGTACTGTCTACAGGTTCCTTGACAACAGCATGAACGTTAGCATTGACTACCACTACGCGGTTAGCGGACACGCCAACGTGACAATACTCAACTCGGACGGCAATGTGATCTACAGCGGCATTGTGAGCGTTGTCGACGGTTACGCTACGATTGATAACATCGACTTCACCGCTGCGGACATGGGCAACATCCTCGTTGAAGTCAAGAGCATTGAGAACCCAGAGTGGACTGGCTACGCCACTGTCCCGGTTGAGGACTGGCAGGTCAACTTCAACTGGAATGTTCCTAGCGAGGCTTACCAGTACGTGCCGACCAGCGGTAGCGTCAGTGTGAGCACGGTTCCGAGCGAGCAGGTTACCCTCGTCATAAAGGAGAACGGAAACGTGATCTACAACAGCACGTCAAACGCCGCTTCCTTCACGATCCCGACTGACAGCACTGGTAACGTAACCTACACCGCATGCATCTTCTACAACGGGCACAAGATAGCCATGGAGAGCAAGACCCTCACAGTCCTCCCGTGGAACGTCACTATTACTCCGTCACGGACTTGGGCTTACAAGTACGTGCCGACTGAGATTAACTTCACGGTTAAACCGAATGTGACTGCCGTTAACCCGCACGACCTTGTTGTCAAGGTTGACGGCAACGTTACTGACAGCATTAACGTTGAGCTCACCGGCAACGAGACTCACACTGTGGAAGTCTACTACAACGGTCACCTCATCAAGAGCCAGACCTTTACCATAACTATGAAGAACTGGCACGTCAACCTCACATGGAGCCTCGCATCAGGCAGGGGCTACCTCTACCAGTACGTGCCGGAGGAGGTCACTATTCAGGCGATCCCGGTCAACGCCAGTGGCGACAGGCTTCCGTTCAACATCACCCTCAACATAACTTACATAGACCAGAACCTCAGCGTCATAAATGTAGCTGGTACCAATAGCGTCACCATACCCGTTGAGGACGACACTCCCGGTGCAGGGGTGGACATCTTTGTCGACGCCTACTATGGCACGCACCCGATGGTTACACTCGAAGATATCCATATCCCGACCCACACCTGGAGCATTGACGTGGTTCCGGAGGTTGTTTCCAGCGCTTACACTTCAAGTGGCTACCTCTGGGCAGGAGTCCCGGCTGACGTCGTCTTCAAGGTTGTTACCTACGACAATGTCACCGGTGAACAGGTTAGCCTGCCGCTCAACATTCCGATAACGGTTACATACGACGGCAACAACTACATCGGAAACAACACCGTCACGGTAGCTGTTGATAACCCGATGCTTCCGAGTGAGAGCTTTTATGTTACCGCCGCGTACCAGGACATCTCATACGCCGGTGTCAACCCAATAACCGTCCCGGTTAAGGACTGGGGCGTCTACGTCAACGCTTACCCAGGCAAGCTCTACAAGAACCTCCCGCAGAACCTCACCCTCATAGTCGGTTACAGCGCGGGAATCAACGACGTCGCCACCGTGACCGTTGAGAACGGGAACAAAACCAACACCACCCAGGTCAACATCGTCCCGGTCGGTAGCAACAGCGCCATCGGTGTCGTTGACCTCGGTCAGATCACCCCAACTGGAGACTACGTGAAGGTCAAGGTTGACACTGGATACTGCAAGAGCACCCTCCTCAAGATACCGGTCATCAACTGGAGCATTGCCGTTATACCGAAGGTCACCTTCGTCTACACCAACGTCTCGACCGACATAACAGTTGACGTCCACTACAGCGACAGCATGCTTGACGGTCAGGCCATCGTGTTCCTCCAGCTTCCGAACGGAACCGTCCTTACCCAGCAGGCTACCATCACCGACGGACAGGGCAGCGCCACGTTCACGGGCGTTGTCTCCGACATGGCCGGAAACATCACAGTCTACGCGGCCGACGTGGCCTCCGGTGAGATGAGCCCCGAGGAGACCATCCCGGTGCACGACTGGCACATGGAGATGTCCCTCAGCCCGACCGAGTGGTACACCTACATGCCGCAGGACTACACCGTTAACGTCACCTACATCGATGACGTCACCGGCGGAATCGCTAAGATAAGCGGAACCGACACCGTGGAGTACAACCTCACCGGCGTCGTTGGCACCGATGCGATTACCGTTACCGACGGACAGGGAAGCATTACCCTTGAGAACCTGACAACTGAGAACGCTGGAAACGCAACCTTCGCAGTCATCGACAATGCCCACGGCAAGAGCGTGGAGGAGAACGCAATAATCCACGGCTGGAAGGTCGTCGTTACCTATCCAGAGAAGCTATACGCTGCACCAGGTTACAAGAACCCAATTCAGGTTGGATTCAAGTACATCGCCGACAACAACGAGACCGTTCCTTACACCGGCAACACCACAATAATAATCCACCTCCCAGGTAACATCACCTTTACCGCCAACGTCAACGCCAGCCCGGTTGACTTCGGCACCGTCGAGCTCAACCAGACCGGTGTTGGAAACATCACCGTCTACGCCAACGACTACCCGGCCATTAGCGGGCCCGTGCCCAATAACATAACCGTTGAGAACCTCCTTACGCTCAACGTAACCACTAAGAAACTCTATGCGGGAGTCCCAAGCACCGTAGTTGCCAAGATAACCTACAACGGTGGAGACTACCACAACCTCAACGTCTACATCGCCAACGCTACTGGTCAGAGACTGACTAACCTGGCTCCCTGCAAGAATGGAACTATCTGGACCGCTAATGTCACCCTCCCGGCTGGGAACTACACGGTCGTTGCTTACGATACTGTATACAACGTTACCATGACCGACACGTTCCATGTTGCACCGTGGCACATTGTTGTAGAGTCTACCAAGAAATCAATACCGTTCGGTGCACTAATTCCAACAAATGTTACGGTCTATGCCATCGACGACGAGACAAACAGCGTAGCTATGATAAACGGTACCGTCCAGCTGACCCCACTGTTCAGCAACACAACCATAGTCCCGAGCGAGGTCTACGGAGTTAAGGGGGTCAGAATGGTCAATGGAGTTGCCATGTTGGAGAACCTCAAGCTCTTCGCGCCGATCATAGGCAACTACACGATAACTGCAACGCTCTACGGAAAGAGCAACACCACAATTGTGGACGTCGTGCCTCCACAGGGATTCACAGGCCTAACCTATGTCTACGTCAAGAACGTGTTCTACGAGGGCACCACACGTGTTCCAAACGAGACAGTGGCACTGTACTGGTCAATAGACGGCTCTGTGTACTTCCCGGTTTACTCCTATGAGATCAGCAACAGCGGTATCCCGACCAACCCACGCTTGGTTACATTCAACCCAACTGAGAACGAGCTCACAGTACTCTCAATACCAGTCGTTAAGAGCCTCTCGCTGTACATGATAGCAGTCCCAGAGTCAATCGCAAAGGATCACCTTGCCATCACTGAGCATGTGGTTAAGAACCTCACCGGAACTTGGACGTCCCCGGTAAAAGTCAGCTACGACTATAACGTGACCGTTAATGGAACTACTATTAACGTCCTTGCTAATGTCTCTAAGACGATAAGGACAACCACATCCAGCTACAGGCTCCCGGCTCCGGGTGTCTACGTTATCCCGTCCAGTCCGGCTACCCTCACTCTGTGGGCAGTTCCATTCACCCCGTACATAGTCAACACGACAGAAGAGACTATCTCCGCCGAGAACAGCACCTCATACACCTTCACCTTCACTCCGACTAAGTACATAGAGCTCACCAAGCTCACCGACATGAGCATCCAGCCGGCCCAGAACGGCAAGTACTTCGAGTTCGAGGCCAGGCTCTACATGAAGTACCTCAACATCAGCGGGCAGTTCGACGAGCAGTTCCAGACCTTCGAGCAGAACGTTCAGAGTATGGTGGACAGCCTGCCGTACCTCAGTGAGAACGATAAGGAGGCCCTGGCTCAGGAGATAATAGCCGATGCCCAGGGCTACAAGAGCAACATTACTGGAGCTTACTCCAGCAGCCCGACTCCAATAAGCGGTGAGGAGGTACAGTTCCACATTGACAACCCGGCCATAGCGTACCTCGAACCGGCTAACGGCACCACCGACGAGAACGGTACAGTTACGTTCAGAGTCTACTCGGCCGCTCCCGCTGGGGCCACCCCTGATAAGCTCATAAACTACATGGGTGACGTCACGGTTTGGGCTACCTACGACAATATGACCACCGAGAGCTACACCGTCTCCTTCGGAGGAGTTGGCAGCATCTCCGGTGACGTTGTTGGCCCGAACAACAACCTCCTGCCGGGTGCAGTCGTCGAGCTCCAGAAGAAGGAGGGTAACGAGTGGGTCACCGCCACAGACTACGCTGGAAACGAGCTCAAGACCACGGCGGACGGAAAAGGCCACTACTCATTCGGCAACGTCCCAGCTACCCTCAACGGCACTGAGTACAGGGTAGTTGCCACCTACGGCGACGGCACCGGCTATGCTGACACAGTGGTCTACCCGTTCAAGACCAGCACCGCCGATGTTGTTGTGACCAGCCAGGTCAAACCCACAGGGCTTGCAGCTTTCGTCAGCGATGCCCATACCCACAACGTGAAGATCGTCACCGGAAACAACCCGCTCCACACGGCAGACTATCAGGCAATGTCGTTCCTCATGACGTTAATCGGAGTCCAGCCAGCTTACACCGACAACGAGATAAACATCAGCACCCTCACCGCCAACGATATGATCATTGCAGTTGGTGGGCCTCTCGTTAACAGCATAACCGCTTACTACCAGAACTTCGGAGAGGCCAAGATGGTCACCAACGACAACGGCTCAATCAGCATAGTCGTCGGCAACGAGACCGTGGCCAACTGGACCGCTCCAACTCCATGGTGGAACGTCACAGAGGGCTACTGGATTATCCAGAAGGTCGTTGATCCGAACACCAACGCCACCATCTACATGATCTACGGTACCGATGCCGACAGCACCTGGGCAGCATCCTACTACTTCAGCCAGCACTTCGCCGAGCTCCAGGGCAAGAACTACGTCGTCGGCTACTGGAAGGACACTGACCACATGATTTACAGCCCCGCGTTCCTCAAGTTCAGCAGCGAGGACACCACCGGGTTCAGCCCAACCGACGATATTGGAGTAGTAGTTGAGGGCTGAACGCCCTCTTCCAAACTTTCTTTTTCTACAAGTGTTACACCAACTTCTAACGGTGTTTAGCCTTGTCGGGGTCGTTCCTCCGCCAAAAGTGGAAATTTTCATCCGTGCTTCTGCTGGTGTCAATCTGGACGTTCATTCGGTTTGGGTCGAACAGGATAACGACAACTTTTGATGAGGCTTATTACCTTTCCACAATTAAGGTTGGGGGGGAGTATTCAGGTCTTGTTACCCCTCTTCTCTTGAGGTTGTTTGATGCTCTCACCGGAAAACCGGTGGTGTCCCTCCTTATCATCTCGGCTTCCCTCTTTGTGATGTACTACTTCGCTGTGGTAGCATTTCACAGAAAGTTTGATGGGTTTGCATCCGCAGAATACCTTCTAATAGCTCTCTTACTGAGCAGCCACTATATATGGTCAGCGAATGCGGTTAGGCCCCAACAGATTGGCCTCCTCTCTGGTTTGGCCCTTCTCTTGTGGGTTAGAAAGGTTATTGATGGGGAATTAAGTTGGATTCATTCACTTCTTCTTGGCGCATTTCTCTGGATAGCCCTAATGTTTTCCCACGTGCTGTCCTTTGCCATTTTTCTTATCCTTTCGTGGACTCTCTTTCTTTATGAGTTCCTCGCTGGAAGAATAGGGACGGAAGAGTATATCCTCTTAACCACACTCCCAGGGGTGGGAGTCGTGGCCTTTTTCCTCCTTCCCCAGTACAGGATGATGGTCTTTTCAGTAAAATGGCTCCTGAAACATTCTTCCCTTTCCCTCTTGAATTACGCTGGAAGGCACTTAGAGGCAACGGTGGCTATCACGTTTCTCTTAGTGCTTCTTTTCGGAATCGTGGTTCGTTGTGAGGAACAGAAATACGGTTTGCTCCAAAGATTGCTGAACCTGTTAATTGACGAGCTTCGCAGGAGGTGGAAGTTGTATTTTAATGCCGCCGTCCTTCTCATTCTATCCGCAATCCTCTTTCAGTTCTACCTGGGGGCCCCGCGCTATTTGGCAGTATACGGTGGTAAACTGACTCTGCTCTTCTTAATGCAGATGGGGAACATAATCTTCGCCATTCTCTTACTTAGGGGGCTTCTGAAGGAGCTTTCAGAGGGAGCGATGACACCGCTCGCTTTACTAACATCTCTTCTCATTCTCCTTGAGCTGGGTGCACTTCTCCTCTCCGTTGTCGTGCCGAGGAACTTTGGCAGCTTTGGCTTTACAAACTGGGCCATCAGGGTTTACCAGTACCTCGTGGTTATCTCCGCTCCGTATGTGGCTGATGAACTCAGGGAGATTTTCTCAGTGAAGGGGAGAATCCTCAAAAGAACGGCAGTCGCACTCGTTATTGTCGGTATAATGGTTAGTGTTATCAACGTGGCCCGTCCCCCCGCTATCTATGACTACCCTTACTACTGGACGAAGGCTGATATCCGGCTGGTTTCACACGTGGGCCCAGGTCTTGTATACATTAATGATTCACCCTTACCGCCATTTAACTCCCAGGCACTTTCCTTCCTTGGATGGGCATGTGGGGTTAACCTTCACCCAGTTAGGGGGGATTTTGGTGGAATCCCCTCGCCCGACTTCTGCGTCTCCTCTCTCTGCCACTCCCCCTACCCGTATAAGGCTCTCACTTTATCTGCACTGGACACTGAGAGGGGCTTTAAGATAATAGCGGGGGCCGCACCGAAGGGAATGACCAAGTGGATTGGTGAGGTAATTGGTAACCGTTCCTCCGCAGTAAATGGAACCGTGGAACTTATCGTAGGGAACTCCACAGTTAACCCGCTGATAGCCCGGCTTGAGAGTGGGTTCCTGCTCCCAGTTCAGGTGAACTACTCCACGGTTACAGGTCCAACGTTCAGGTACTACCAGACCATAAAGGCGGGGGAGAAAGAGGGAGATGTGAGAAAGGGCTATTTTGTTATTGAGTTCGTCGAGGTCAACGGCACTCCCGCTCTGGTTGTAGAAGGGGTGTGCTGGGATGCCGTGGCTGCTGGGGTATGGTTCCTTGCGAACCAAGTACTTAGGGAGCCGAAGAAGTGGGACTACTCTTGGATAGTTGGGGAGTGGGAGGAGAGCGACGGAAAGGTTCTGCCCTTCCTCAAGTTCTACCCAGAAGATAAAAACGGGTTTAGCTACGGGGATAGAATAAAAATTGTGGCGGTCGGAAAGCCCTAACCGTTCATCACGATTCAGGCGGGCCTTCTCCTCATCCCGTGTCGGGCTCACTTTTTCCAATGGGCCCTGTTCACGTGTCTGGTGTAATCCTTGCTCTTCTTGAAGATCCTTCCACACTTGGGGCAGCGGTAGTAGAGCTCTCCATCCCTGTCTACGAAGGTTATGGCCCTGAGCTTCATACCTACCACCCCCGTCATTATTGAACTCCGAGCTGAATTTTTAAGGTTTAAGGTCAGGCCCATACGCGGTTCCCTTTGACCTTTATGTACCCCAGGCTCTGGAGTTCCTTCAGGAAGCTCTCGAGGGATTCTTCATCGAAGTAAACGTACACTGTTTCGTCCTCACCTTCGACGAAGAGGGGCTCCCTTGAGAGAAGAGCGGCTATGAGTTCGTCTTTTCTCTTGTACTTCTCAGCAAGTTTGAGCACCGTTTCGGCCAGGATGGAACGTGCAATCCCCGTGAACATGGCGTCAACGTAGCTCTCCTCCGTACAGTAGTCCTCCGCTATCTCAAGGGCTGCTTCTATGAGTTCCCTGTCAACTTCGAGAACCTCGACGTAGTAGACCTTCGTGAAGGATACCTCGCTCACCATCCTCGGGGCGAACCTTTCCTCCATCTTGTCCAGATACTCCTCCACTTCCTCTATCGGGAATCTGAGTTCCACCTTGAGCTCCTCAAGCTTTGGCTTTCTGAGAAGTTTTACTGTTCCCGACTCCTCACTGAGGGCCCCTGCTTCCTTTAGGGCAGTGAAGAGTATCAGCCGCTCTATCTCCCCCTCCCCAAAGAACTGCTCCGTTGCCTTTTCCTCCCCTACTTCCAATGGGGCAACCAGCTCCTCGTACAGTTCTCTCAGCTCCGAGAGTGTCTCCTCCACGGGTTCAATCTCTCCCGCTTTTTTTAGGAGTTCTCTGTACTCATCTCTCACGATGATGTAGTGTGAAATCTCCCTTCTAACGAACTCCCCTTTGCGGTTCATTATTCCAGCCCTGCTGAGCTCCCTTGAGAGTGCGTTCATATCATCCCGCGATGTGACTTCAAACTTCATTTTCTTCACCTTCCCGGAGTACGGCGGGTGTAATTATAAAATGAGCGGTTATCCTTTCCTAACTTCGTTCCATATTCCCGCGAGGATTAAAAGGCCACCGAGGTTGCCTTTCATATTGAGAACCTCTCCCAGGAACAGGAACGATGTGAAATAACTGAAAAGGGGTTCCGCTGAGTATATCATGGCCGCCCTCTGGGCCCTCGTCTCTCCCTGGTATTTAACCTGAAGGGTAAATGTGAGCACCGTAGCGAAGATCGCAAGGTATATTATCCCAAACCATGTGGTGGTGCCCTTTGGTATCTCCAGCCCCTCGAATAAGACACTGTATACTGTGGAAAAAACGAAGTTCCAGAATATCTGCCAGAACGACAGGCTCAGGTAGTCCAATCCACTGTACTTGTGAACAAGGACGATCTGGAACGCGAAACTGATGGCGCACAGGACTGTAAGTGCGTCCCCGTAGTCAATGTGGAGGGTTGCCCCTGAAATCAGGTAAAGGCCGGGGATAACCAGGAGGAGGGACATCACGTCATCCCTCCGTATCTCGTCTCCGAGAAGGAAATACGCGATAAACGGGGTAAAAACCACGTAGAGGGCAGTTATGAAGCCCGAATTGGTGGGAGTCGTGTACTCCAGACCGACTATCTGGAAGGCATTACCGAGGAAGAGGGTTATTCCGAGCAGGAACCCGGCTTTTAGGGTGTCCCTTTTAAGAGCCCTCCTGCCGAAGAGAAGCAGCATAACGGCGGAGGCTATACCAAAGCGATACGCGAGGAGCAAAACAGGGGAGACTCCGTTCAGGCTAACTTTCATAACGGGGAACGTGGAACCCCATATGGCTGTTATACTAAGGAGTATAAGCTCCGCCCGCTTCATGGGGCTCGCTATGTCTGCATATTTATAAACCTTGGGGCTACTCCCCGGGCCCATTGACGCATCCCATGTTCATCGCGAGGAGCATCTCAACGAAGCCAGATTCGAGGTTCTTCCGTATCTTTTCGGCGAGTTCCTTGAACTCCCTCTCCGTGAGTTCTCGCTTGTCCTTCAGCCACTTTATCCTTCCGTCGTTTTTGTCGAGGATGACAACAGGTTCTTCAATGACGAGTGGCACATAGTTCATTTTAATTCCGTAAAGCTCCTCTGCAAAAGCAACCTTTGCCCTGAGGAGTTCCATATAATTGGCAAGTTCTTCCCCCAGTATGTCCTTAGCATCTTTCCTCATCATTCCACCATAGTATTTTTGATGTACACATTTATTAGGTTATCGGGCAATGGTGGGTAGCAGTGCCTTATTCAGACGATAGAAACCTCCATAAGGATTACGAGAAAATCTCCTAACGGTGATGTGCATGATGATGAAGCGCTCCTATCACTTTCACGCCTACCAGCCGGGGGACATAGTTTACGTCCACGATGGCTCCGGGTGGGATCCGATAAAGTACTCCGAGAGGCTCAGCCCAGTTTCACTGAAAATTAGGGATATCGATGTCAAGGGACGGAACTGGACGAGGGCTGTTATAAAGGCTTACGAGTATGCCGGAGAAGTCTTGGGGGGCCTACCTGAGAAGAGTGTCAGCGTTGATTTTGAACCCTTCACCCTCTACATGATACTCCAGTACAAGCCTAGGATATATGCCCAGATAGTGGAGCTTCTTGGGACTCACGTTGAGGTAGTCCCCACCACACCCTTCCATCCCATAATGCCGCATCTTGGCAAGTTTGACCAGGAGGTTCTCGCTAGGGTTTCCTTCGACTTCTACGCTCCATTCATTGGGGACTCTGACGTCGTTGGCTACTGGCTTCCTGAGGCAGTCATCACGAAAGAGACGGCGGAGATCATCGCAAAGGCCGCCGCCGGGAGGGGGGTAGTCTTCCTTCTCGACGAGCGGCAGTTCGTTGGTCTCAACATCCCCCAGGCGAAGTACTCCTGCAACACATACCGCGCGGGGGAGAAAACCGCATATGCCTTCGGCAGGGATCACCAGCTCAGCGACTCCTTCGCCTTCAATACCCTTGATGTGGAGGGTTTAATCCGCGCCGTGGCGGAAGGCAGGGTCGATGTGTTCAAGGAGCGGGAGGGGATACCCTACCTTATCCACCTTGCGAGCGACCTTGAGGCTCTTCTTGCTAATCCACAGCAGCTAGATCGCTTCCTTGGGTGGATGAAGGGACTGGACGAGAAGGGTGTTGAAGGCGTAAATGCCGTTGAATTCATTCGCAGGAAGAAGAAAGGTGAGTACAAAAAGCTCGAGGGAGAGTGCAGCGAGTACTTCAGAATAAACATAAAAGACTACTCCAGCTGGAGCGACTACTACGACCTCAGCGTTGACGGCAGAACCGGGGACATGAGATGGCTTGGGATGAGGCGTGAAGATGGCAAAGTCATAAATCGCTTTTACAGAGGCAAAAAAGTCTCCCAGCTCTGGAAGTATGCATTCACCAAGCTCTTCCGCGAGCTGAACAGGGCTATACGCTTCGGTGTTAGTGATCTGATCAAAAAGGAGAAGCCCGAGGCCGGCAGAGAGCAAATCCAGAAGTTCCTCGTAAGGTACTCAAGGGCTTTCTTCCGCGAACACTACGAGTACTTTGAGATGGAGACTGGGGTTGACTACATCATGGAGCCCATAGATGGCGTTGACCCAACTCTTGCCATGAAACTCGGCAGAATCTACTACCTGATGCTTCTGGCTAACCACTCCTGTCCGCGCTTCTGGGAGAACATCGACACGAGGGTTACCTTCGGCAACGTCGCGGTCATGAGCAAGGCCCTCATAGAGCTGATGGAGGTCTACATGAAGGAGGGGCTCGGGGAGAGGGCCAACTTCCTCCTCCTTGAGTACATGAAGCTCTTGGCTTTTCCGCAGCTCTACTATGACTATGACCTCTACAAACTCTCCGGTTTGGAGGGATGGGAGACAACCGAAAAGGCATGGTTCGAGTCCCTCCAGAGCGAAGTTCCGAAGAGTTCCTACAACGTCGTAACGAGGGCGGCCCTCTACACCGGGAAGGAGGCCCTGCCCGATGAAGTCAAGGACGCCCTGGGAATCCTCTACAACTACGATGAGGCGGTTGCAGATACCGGCCACATACCTGGTGAGGCGCACGGTCACTGGGAAAACATGGAGTGGTGTGAACACCGCTCCTAAACTTTTAGCCCCTCCTTTTTCCTACTTAAAAACAGATACGCCTCCACTTCTAGATCTTTTGGCACGTAGTCCACTAGGATGTCTGCTCCTTTTATTGTTTCTCTCAGGTTCTTTCCGAGGGCAACCTGGCTCTTTTCGAGCAGTTCGATGACAACATCAATCACGGACTCTTTCACAACCTTCTCCGCGTAGAGCCTTTTGCCCACGAGCCATACCCTCTCATTTTTCCTGTAGAAATCCCTTCCCCGTTCCGTGAAGAACTCTGGACCGGGATGCACTCTAACGCTTGCCCTCTCAGTTCTATCGAGTTCGAGCATTATAAAGGCTTTTCCGGCTTCTACCCTACCGATGTTCCATCCCAAGACCCCAAAGCCCTCCTTTGATAGGACCTTTTCGAATCCCTTCGCACTTCTCTCCAACTGAGGGAAAAGCAGGTCGTCCACCATCTTCGGGACATTAAAGAGCAGTGTTACGAGGTGCGTCCCCTTTCTCCTCAGCTCTGCCAGATAGTCTCCTATAAAGTCCTCCTTCGGGAAGAAGAACTCAACCGATGGGTTTTCGATGAACTCTCCTGCCTTGAAGTAGAAGCGCCCGTACTTCTCCCAGCTCAGGTTTGCTGAGACGTTCCTCCTCGGATCCACAGGATCAATAACGACCAGTGGCCTGTCCTCATCTACCCCTCTCTTCACGGTCTTCATGGCTATTTCGGGCTCTTTCCTCAGCCAACCCGCTGGGTCAATTACCTTCTGCCTGAGCATGAAGTCAGCGTTTTTGAGGACGTCCAGGAAGGAGCCGTACTTTATCACGAGTATCTCGGCCAGATAACCTGAAAAGCCCCTGACGTATATCTCGCTCCCGTAAGCTTTGATACCCTTGAGAAAGCGCTTGAGCAGCCTGACCTCGTTGTTCCTCCCCTTTAGGTTCTCGTTCACCCACCGCGTGTGGAGGATTGAACGGTCAACGGCAGTCCTCACGTCCCTCCAGTCCCTCACGTCGTAGCAGGGAACCAGATCGACTTTAACGCCTTTGTATTTAGCCCTCACGTACGGGTGCTCCGCGTAAGCTATCTCGCACGAGTCGAGCTTTTTTGCTATGGTCTTTCCAAGCTTCAGTCCCTTCCCCCTCAGCTCTTCTAAGGGCGTATCAAGTGGGAACGCAAAAAAGAGGTCGAAGTCATGGTCTCCTGCAAGGTACGTGTCCTTGGCTGTAGAGCCGACGAAATATGGCCTAACATCGAGGCCGAGCTCTTCGGCTGTTTCTTTTGCAATATCTTTAAGTTCGTTCATCAGCGAGCGGACGAAGGCCCTCTCCTCCTCGGTCGGTACGATTCTCCGGAGGACTTCAGCAATCACATCTTCAAGCGTCATTCCTTCTCCTCCGGCTCTTTAAGCTCGAACCTCGCCACCGTCTCGTATATCGGACCTTTAGGTGTCAGGGTGCTCTTCTTTAGCTCTATTGCTTCAACATCAAACTCCCCAAAGTCCTCGTTGGCGAGGTCTTTCAATGCCATCGCGAGTTCAAGTTTGTCCTTAACGAACTTCACCCTGCCTATGGTTATGTGGGCCACGAAGTCCTTCTCCTTTTTGAAGCCAAGTTTTCTCATGGCCTTCTCAATGTCTTCCGCTATCGCCTTTATCTCCTCGTCGTTCTCTATCCCTGCCCAGATTACCCTCACGTAGTTCGGGTTCGGGAAGACGCCTATTCCCTTCACTCTCGCCCTGTGCTTCCTGTGCTTCTTCGCTATCTCTGTGAGTGCATTTTTGACTTCTTCTGCGGTGGCCTCGTCTATCTCTCCCAGAAACTTGAGCGTCAGGTGGAGGTTCTCAGGCTCGACGAACTTTATCTTCGCAGCTTTGTTCCCTATTCTCTCCTGGGCCCTAACGAGGTTGTCCCTGACCGTATCGTTAACGTCTATTGCTATGAACGCCCTCATGGTATCACCGGGAAAAGTTGGAGAAAGGAGTTAAAGGGATTTTGGAAAACAAAATGGAAAGTTAGGTATCAACTGTAGTCAGCTTCCACGTACAGACCGATGGGGACGTTTACCTTTTCGTAGACTGTGCCGTACCAGTGGTGCACTGGGATTTCCACTTTGTACTTGCTTTCCATGGCGTAGAAGGTCACTTGACTCTCTGGACCTTCATTTCTGATATGACCAAGCATGACGTAGCTTGAGTAGTCACTGACACTGAAGCCGACGGTTAGAGTTGCAAACCATGGTGGAAGGGAACCATCACTGAGGGCTTCTAGAATCGCTCCAACGGGAATTCCAACACCAAAGCTGTGTCCGTCGCTTCCAGAGTAAATTTCCTCATAGAAATCTGACATATAAACCGCTTTGTTAATGCTCCCGCTGATTCCTCCGGACTTTTTCATCCATTCATCTGGGAAGTTGTAAGGTGGCTTCCCTAAACTGTAACCACTTTCAATATCTCTAACATTTCCATGGGTTCCATTTATTGCGAAGTTGTCGATTTTTGCAAAGTACCTCTCGTTGTCCGTTGGAGAGCAGAAAACGTTGTCGTGGGAATCCCGCTCGCACATGTACTCTTTCTGATAAATATAGTGCACGGTTCCTTTAATCCACACGTACCCCCACCAGTATTCCTTGGGCACTGTAATGTCATATCCTCCAGCGTAATAGTCAGTTATTGACCTTCCAAGGGCTTTAACAGTTATCGAACTTGGATCGAACTCAACTTTTTCCGATATCTTCCCTCCGAGTGCAACCGTCACGTCCGGCCCCCAGTACTTCTGAACTGTCATCGCGATGTCTGCCGTGCCAAAGATGTCGCTCCAAACGTTGTTGTGGATTATGAGAATGGGTATCGTCACGTTTTCATAATGGTTCTGCTTGATTGTCCTCCACTCAAACCATGGTGGATTCAGGTAGCCTTGGGGCTGTACGCTGGTATTCTTTTCAACTTCTGCAATCTCGGTTTTTCTGGCTTCATTAAGGTTGAATTTTAGTTCAGTGTTTTTTGCAAGAGTGTTCCTCTCATCGGTTTTGACTTCAAAGCTGTCTGGTGGCAGCGTGTATAGCTTTCCGTCTTTAACGATCCAAACGTCAACACCGATGAAAGCGGTTTTTGAGCCTATCTTCTTTGCAATGCCTCTCGGCGTGTCGAGGTTGAGTTTTATCACGTCTCCCTGCGAGATCAAGCTTTTGAGCATGCCTCCACTCAGTGTTCCCCTCTGGAGGGTTTTAATGCTTCCGTTCTCATCAAAGGTCCATACCGAGTAATAAACTTTCCCGTGGTCGGTTAGCGGTTTTCCATTCTCGTCGAGGAGGGAAACCTTGGCGCCGCCGATGGGGGAAGCTTGGATGTATCCAATCCCAAGAATAATCAACACCCCAATAGCTACTGCCAGCTTCCACTTCATCAAGTTTACCCCCATTGAAGTTTTATATTCCTAATTTAGAAATTTGATATTTATAAGCTTTTTCTTTTACTTTTAGTAAAAATTCTTCCTTTTTTTTTCAAGTGCTAATTTATTCGGAACTGGTTTTGCCTTTGGAATTAACCAAAAGAAGCGCAAGTAAAAGAGTTGCATGGTGGTGCAATTGAAAAAAACGTATAAAAAAGGGCTTCACTCCCTTACAACAACCGGGAACTCTTCCCAGGGGAAGACGATCCACTTGTCAGTCCTGAAGACGTAGAAGTCGGGAACGACCTTCGTCCACGGCTTCATGCTGAGGCAGGCGACCTTAACCGCACTTGCCCCCGCCTTCTTCACTTCATCGATAACAACCTCAAGGGTCTTCCCCGTGTCGCTGACGTCATCGACCACAACGACCTTCTTACCTTCAAGCGAGCCGTGGAGAGGGATTGTTATCATGGGCTTTTCCATCCTCTCCCCGATATCCTTGTAGAACTTCACATCGATGACCTTAACTTCGAGGTCGCCGAGGATGTGACTGAGCCTCACCGCCGGGATGAGTCCACCCCTCGCGACGCCGACTATTACATCCGGCATGAAGTTCTTCCTAAGCTCGTCCGCGAGTGCAAATACGGCCCTATCGACCTGCCACCACGTGAGATAAACCTTGTCCATTTCAACACCTCCGAATATCCAGGGTCAGTACAAGCCCCACTTAAGGTTTTCCTCTGAGTGCCAGAAGTTAAAACATAGGTCTTAAAAAGGATGCTTTGACAAGAAAATGTCAATGCTGGCAGATGCAAGAAAGTGAGTTAAAATTTGTAAAAAAAGGAAAAAAAAGCTCAGCTTATGACGCATTTGCTCCAGCCGCAGCGCGGGCAGGTGGCACAGCCGCTCTCCATCCTGAGCTCCACCAAAACGCCGTCCTTCTCATAGCAGACCGGGCAGTAGGCAACGCCAAGGAGCTCTTGTATCTTCTCCTCCGGAATGTCGGGCTTCTCAGCATGGTGTGGGTGCTCGTGAGTCGGTTTGGGGGTGGAGACGTGTGAGACCGAGAAGGTCAGCCCTCCTGCTTGGGCGCTCTTCTCTTTCCCGTTGGTGCCGTTCAGTATTGCCTCAACGTTGATGAAGCGCGCCAGCCAGGGCTCAGCCTCGACGATGGCCTTCAGCTTCTCCACCGCGTACTCGCTAGGCTTTGCCTTGACGCGCTGCTTCTTCTTCTCGCTTTCAACGCTGTAAACCTGAACCGAGAGGGAACCGTCGCGGTAGACGGTGACACCCTTGCAGCCGAGCTTGTAGGCGAGGAGGTATGCGGCCTTAACGTCCTCAACCGTTGCATCGTTGGGCATGTTTATGGTCTTGCTCGCCGAATCGGTGAGCCAGAGCTGGATGTTGGCTTGAGCCAGTATGTGGTCGAGCCAGTGAATGTCCATCGAGGTGACGAAGACCCTCTGAAGCTCCTCTGGAATTTCCCCGAGTCCCTGTATCGAGCCGTAGTTGTCGCTTATCTTCCTGAGGAGTTCGTCGCTGTAGAGGCCACGCTTCTTGAGTTCTGCCTCGAAGACGGGGTCAACATAGTAAAACTCTCCAACCGTGACACTCTTCTTGTAGACGAGCGCGAATAAAGGCTCTATTCCACTGGAGGTATCGGATATCATTGAGACGGAGCCGGTGGGCGGGCAGGTGGTGGTCATTCCGTTCCTGACACCGTAGCGTTTAATCTCCTCAACAAGCTCGTCCCAGGGCAGGTTCCATATCTCGCGGTGGTAGAAGCCCTCGACGGGGAGCTCTCCGTCCTTGTATCTTGTTTTCTCATAGAGCGGAAATGGGCCGCGCTTTTTAGCGGCTTCAACGCTCTGTTTATAGGCGTAGAACGTGAGGTACTCGGTGGCTTTCCTCATAAACTTGTATCCTTCCTTGCTGTTGTAGGGTATGCCGAGTTTGAAGAGCGCATCGGCAAGGCCCATCATTCCCACTCCGATTCTCCTGGTCAGCTTGGTGTTGCGGTCGATTTCAGGTAGCGGGAACTTGTTGACGTCTATCGCGTTGTCGAGGTACTTGGCGACCCTTTGGATCACATAGGCGTACTCATCCCAGTCGAAGTAGGGCTTCCCTTCGTCGTCATACTTAACGAACTTTGCGAGGTTTATCGAGGCTAGATTGCACGATTCGTAGTCGTAGAGCGGCTCTTCACCGCATGGGTTGGTAGAGCGTATCTTTTCACCCTTTGCCGGCTCCAGAACGTTTCTTCTGTTTATCACATCGAAGAAGACCACACCCGGGTCGGCCTTTGCCCATGCCATGTAGGCCAGCTCTTCAAACAGGCTCTTGGGGTCTATTTCCTTGACCTTCTCGCCAGTGCGCGGGTTCACGAGCGGGTACCTATTCCCTTCCTTCAGGGCCTCCCAGAAGCCCTCCCAGAGGCCAACGCTTATGTTGAAGTTGCTGAGGACGTTCGTTCCGGTGTTCTTTTCCTTTGCGTGGATGAACTTCTCAACGTCGGGATGCCAGACTTCCAGAATTCCCATGTTGGCCCCGCGCCTGACGCCGCCCTGCTTTATGACGTCGCTAACTGCATCTATGAGGTGCATGAAAGAGACTGGACCGGATGCTGCTCCCGTAGTCGTCCCGACTATGTCACCCTCCGGGCGGAGCTTTGAGAAGTTGAGACCGGTGCCGCCTCCGGCCTTCTGTATCATTGCCACATCGTGGGCCGCTTTCATTATGCTCTCCATATCGTCCTCTATCGGGACGACGAAGCACGCTGAGAGCATTCCAAGGGGCCTTCCGGAGTTGATGAGCGCGGGAGTGTTGGGCATGAAGTACTGACCAGTCATCATTCTGAAGTACTCTTCTATCTCATCCTCGTATTTGTCGAAGGCGCCGTTTTCGAGCATCTTCATGACCTCGTCTATGGAGAGCTTCATCTGGCCCTTCTCAGCGAGCTCGCGGTAGAGGTTGAGAAGCCTTTCGAAGTGCCATTTGTTTAGCTTGAATCTGCCTATTGAGAACTTTCCGTCGTACTCGTCTAGGTTTTTTAGGTATTTTTCGAGGGCAGCCAAGTTCTGCTCGTGTCCCCCGTTCTTGTCAAAGACCCTCTCGTCATAGAGAATGTCAGGAATAACGGCCAAAGTTGAAACGCGCTCGTAGAGTTCCTTTGGGCTCTCGATTATCTCTCCTTTCTCGTTCTTGATTAGATAGCGGGAAGCAAGAACGCGGAGGGCGTTGAGGGAGAAGCGCTTGTCTATTTCGTCTAGCTTGTCCTTGTTGAGAACTTTCCTTTTCTCCTCTCTGATTTCAGCCTTTTTCTTGCGGTAGAGGATGTAGGCCTTGGCGACCTCGAAGAGGCCGGCGCGCATAAGTTCAAGCTCTACTATGTCCTGAATGTTCTCTATGTTCGGAACCTGACCATCGTAAAGCTCGTTAACCCTTCTGACTATTCTTCTGACGACTTTGTTGAGAAGTTTCTCGTCCCTTACTCCAACTTCGAGCATTGCTCTTTGGACAGCCCATCTTATACGCTCCTTATCAAAGGGGACAATTCTACCATCCCTTTTCATCACTTTTTCAACGGCCATATAAACACCCCTGTCGGATTTATCCGCTTTTTGTATTTCATTAGGTAAAATCAACGGCGAGTTAGGATAAGGGATGAGGGTAAATATATCTTGCCCCCCTCTTATTTGCCATCATGACGAATTTTTTTGTGATATACTACCCGTTTATCTGGGGGATTGAAAAAGGAGAATGTCGGATATTTTATCCAGATTTTCCAATGGATCTTACCCTTTACAACCTAAAGTCCCTCGTACAGGAGCCGCAGACGGTACGCGTGTTTTAATTCCTCGTCTGCCATCATCCGGAAGAGCTGGGAGAGCGTTCCTTCCAGTATCGACGCCAGTTTATTGTACAGCTCGTATGCGTGCTTTTCCCTGACCACTGCGTCCATTATCAGTTCCTCAAGACTCGATGGCTCGGAACGAGAGTCGCTCAGCATGGGCTCTATTGAGAGAGAGCCCATGTAGTCTAAAACGGCCGTTCCTTCCAGACTCTCACCCGTCAGCATGCCCTCAAGGGTTTTTCTGTGTCTGAGCTCTTCCTCTGCCATCAATCGGAACGTCTCCACCATCTCCGGCCGTTCGTAGGCCGCAAAGGTCTCACCGAGCTTGTGGAGATTGTAGAGCTCGTTCTCCTGCCAGATGAGCTTTTCAAGGAGCTCATTAACTCTCATCCTCTGCATCTCCGACCGTTTCTAGGTATCCCCTCAGCTCCCCTATGCTGGGTAGGATGAGGTCCGGCTTTATCTCACTTTCGGTGACGTCGCTTAGGGTGCTTACCCCCGTAAGCACCATTATCGCTTTCATTCCAAAGCGCTTTGCGAAGGCGATGTCAGTGTCCAACCTGTCCCCTACCATCCAGACCTCATCGACGTCACCGAGCTTCTCCCTCGCCACCTCGTAGGCAGGCTCGTTCGGCTTTCCGATTATCAGTGGTTCCTTGTCAGTCGATGCTTTGAGTGCAGCTATTATGGCTCCAGCTCCAGGATAGAGCCCCTCCTCTGCCGGGTAAGTCGTGTCGGGGTTTGCGCCTATGAAGTTCGCCCCGTTTCTTATGGCTAGCGTCGCGTACTTGAGCTTTTCGTAGGTTAAGCCCGGGTCGAGGCCAACGACAACGTGTTGGATTCTCCTCCATGCGCCTTCTCTAGCCTCTTCAATGCTTATAATCCCCCAGCCAAGGGCATCTATCTCTTCCTCCAAGCCCTTTCCACCGATGACGAAGACCTTTCCCGGTTCCATGTGTTTTTCCATGTAGAGCCTAGCCGCGAGACCTGAGGTAACTATGGCCTTTTCTGGGACATCGATGCCCATCGAGCGGAGCTTTTCCCGGTACATGGCGGGTATCATGGTTGAGTTGTTCGTGAGAAAGATGGAGTGAATCCCCCTTCCCTTTAGGAACGCTATGGTCTCTCTTGCACCGTTTATCGGTCGGTTCCCTCGGTATATCACACCGTCCATGTCGAATATCATCCCTACCCTCATACAATCCCCTAAAGGGGTATACTCGTTCCTTTAAAAGTCAATACGTTTAAGAAAAGTTGGAAACAAAAGGTTCTCAAAAGATTTTTAGAGCTCAATGCTCTCTCCGGGCTGGAGGATAACGACCTCAGCCTTATCACCGACGAGTTTCTTGAACTCCTCTGGATCCTGAGCGATTGGCTCCCATGTGCTGTAGTGCATCGGGACGACTTTCCTCGGCTTGAGGAGTTCAACCGCTTTGGCGGCTTCCCTTGGTCCCATAGTGAAGTGTCCGCCTATTGGGAGGAGGGCAACGTCAATCGGGCCGTAGAGCTCGTTGAAGAGGGCCATGTCGCCGAAAACGAACGTATCTCCTGCATGATAGATAGTCACTCCGTCGAGCTTCACTATGAACCCAGAGGCGTTGCCTATGCTGTGAATACCGTCGCTGCTGGAGTGCCAGGCCGGAACCTGGACGATAAAGATGTCGTCTATCTCTGTCGGCCCGTAGTTCATTCCTATCGTCTCGACCTTTCCGCCCGACTGTTCGCTTATGTAGTTTGCAACGTCGTACATTGCAACTATTTTGGCTCCGCTTCTCCTGGCTATCTCTGGGGCGTCGCCAATGTGGTCGCCGTGGGCGTGAGTCACCAGAATGAGGTCTACCTCAACCTCCTCTGGCTTAACTGCCGCCTTTGGGTTGCCGCTGAGGAACGGGTCTATGAGTATCTTCTTGCTCCCCTCAATCAGAAAAGCCGCGTGGCCCAGGAACTTCACCTTCACCATTGCCACCACCTCCGAAGAATAAAATAACCGAAGCTTACTTAAAGGTTTCGGGTGTTTGTTTGAGGGCTTTTTAGTGTCTATTTTTGCCCATAGAAGAATCTTTAAGCTCAACAATGCCAAAAAATTCTCCGATGCCCGTTTTGGGAAAGCTTATATACGATTCCACCGAGATTTTAGCGGTGAGTAACGGATGACGCTGGACTACTTCTTCAAGCCGAAGGCTATAGCCGTTATCGGGGCATCGAACGACCCCCTTAAACTGGGCTATGAGGTCTTCAAAAACCTCAAGAAGTACAAAGCCGGGAAGGTTTACCCCGTCAACGTCAAGGACGAGGAAGTTCAGGGATTTAAGGCCTACAAGAACGTTAAGGACATCCCGGACGAGGTCGACCTTGCGGTGGTAGTTGTTCCTAAGAGGTTCGTCAAGCAAACAATAATCGACTGCGGCGAAAAGGGTGTCAGGGGGATAATCCTCATTACAGCTGGCTTCGGCGAGGTCGGCGAGGAGGGCAAAAAGGAGGAGAGAGAGCTCGTCGAGATAGCCCACAAGTACGGAATGAGAATAGTCGGCCCGAACTGTGTTGGTATAATGAACACCCGGGACGACATGAACGCCACCTTCGTCATGGACGCTAAGAAGGGTGATATCGCCTTCATCAGTCAGAGCGGTGCTTTGGGAGCGGGAATCATCTACAAGACCGTCAAGGAGGGAATCGGCTTCTCCAAATTCGTCAGCATTGGCAACATGGCGGATGTGGACTTCTCCGAGTTCATGGAGTATCTGGCAGACACAGAGGATGACAAAGCCATCGCCCTCTACATAGAGGGCCTCAAGGACGGCAGGAAGTTCATGGAGGTTGCGAAGCGCGTCACCAGGAAGAAACCGGTGATAGTCCTTAAAGCTGGAAAGAGTGAGAGCGGCGCCAGGGCGGCATCAAGTCACACCGGCTCTCTGGCGGGAAGCTGGAAGATCTACGAGGCGGCCTTCAAGCAGAGCGGCGTTATAATCGCCAACACCATTGATGACATGCTAAGCATGTCGAGGGCATTCACCCAGCCGCTCCCGAAGGGCAAGCGCGTCGCTATAATGACCAATGCCGGCGGCCCTGGAGTTCTCACGGCAGATGCAATAGACAAACTCGATCTCAAGCTGGCCAACCTCGCGGAGAGGACGATTGAGGAGCTCCGCTCGTTCCTGCCGCCGATGGCGGCCGTGAAGAACCCCGTTGACATGATAGCCTCCGCCCGAGGAGAGGACTATTATAAGACAGCAAAGCTTCTTCTCCAGGATCCCAACGTTGACATGCTCATAAGTATCTGCGTCGTGCCCACTTTCGCAGGGATGACGCCAACGGAGCACGCGGAGGGGGTTGTTAAGGCCGTTAAGGAAGTGGACAACGGCAAGCCCGTCCTCGGCCTCTTCATGGCCGGCTACGTGAGCGAGAAAGCCAAGAAAGTCCTCGAAGCGAACGGAATTCCGAGCTACGAGAGGCCTGGGGATGTGGCCGCCGGTGCCTATGCCCTGGTGGAGTTTGCCAAAGCTAGGGGAGTCTTGAAGGAGGAGTGAGGATGGAGGCCCACGCAAAACTTGGGGAGAAGGAGACAAAGCTTCCTCAAGTGGCTCCCCTCACAATCAACGACGTCCATGAAAAGATTAGGAACCTTGTTAGCGAAGTTGAAAAGGATCCTCACAAACTCCTAAAGGGGATGCGGGATGACAACTGATAATTCGAGCGTCAAAACCCGCAAGAAGAGCTTAAGGCGTTTTACCTTTTGGATGAAGCTGGACTTGAGGATTCCCTGAAAGAGGTATCTGGAGGTGCAGTTTAGATGGCGAAAGTTACGGACATAGTTTTATGGGACAAGCCGGGGGAGAAGGTTCTCCTCCTGGGCAACCATGCCATAGCCAGAGGAGCGCTCGAGGCAAACATAGCGGTTTACGCCGCCTACCCCGGAACGCCGAGTTCAGAGCTTACCGATACGATGGCGGCCGTTGCCGAGAAGGCCGGCGTTTACATGGAGTACTCGACCAACGAGAAGGTTGCCTTTGAGACCGCCCTCTCCGCAGCATGGAGCGGCCTCAGGGCAATGACGGCAATGAAGCACGTTGGACTGAACGTCGCCGCGGACACTTTCATGAGCGCCGTCGGCATGGGCGTTGAGGGCGGTTTTGTCATAATGGTGGCCGACGACCCGAGCATGTGGTCTTCCCAGAACGAGCAGGACACGCGCGTTTACGGTAAGTTCGCCAACGTCCCTGTTCTCGAGCCAAGCGACCCTCACGAGGCCAAGGAAATGGTTAAGTACGCCTTCGACCTCAGCGAGAAGTTCAAGCACTTCGTCATCCTGAGGACGACCACCAGGAGCTCCCACGCGAGGGGCGACGTTGTCCTCGGCGAGCTCCCGGAGGATATAAAGCAAGCGAGGAGGAAGTTCGGAAAGTTCAAGAAGGACCCGACGAGGTTCGTTGACATCCCCGCCCATTCGAGGAGGTTCCACCCGCAGATCCTTGAGAAGATTGAGAAGATCAGGGAAGAGCTGAACAACTGTCCTTTCAACTGGATAGAGGGCAAGGAGGATGCAAAGGTCGGCATCATCGCTCCCGGCCTCAGCTACGCCTACGTCAAAGAAGCTTTAGCCTGGCTCGGTGTTGATGACGTCAAGGTACTCAAGCTTGGAACGCCGTTCCCGGTTCCCTACGGCCTGCTTGAGAAGTTCATGGATGGCCTTGAGAAGGTCCTCATCGTTGAGGAGCTTGAACCGGTGGTTGAGGAGCAGGTCAAGACTTGGGCCTACGACAAGGGCCTTAGAATCCCGATCCACGGAAAGGACCTCGTCCCAAGGGTATACGAGATGACCACCAGAAGGGCGGTTACCGCCATAGCCAAGTTCCTCGGAATCGGAACTCCGATAAACTTCGCCGAGATCGACGAGAAGTACGAGAAAGTTTCCCGGATAGTCCCGCCGAGGCCGCCGAGCCTCTGCCCAGCGTGCCCGCACAGGAACAGCTTCTTCGCCATAAGGAAGGCCGCTGGACCCAAGGCGATCTTCCCGAGCGACATAGGCTGTTACACCCTCGGCGTCCTCCCGCCCCTCAAGACAGTTGACACCACAGTCGCTATGGGTGCCTCAATTGGAGTTGCCCACGGCCTCAGCATAGCAACCAACGGCTCACTTGCCGAGAAGGAGCACAAGAGCGGAAAGGAGAAGCAGATCATCGTGGCTACCATTGGTGATTCAACATTCTACCACACAGGTCTGCCGGCCCTTGCGAACGCCATCTACAACCGCTCCAACGTGCTCATCGTCGTCCTCGACAACCTCGTTACGGCAATGACAGGCGACCAGCCGAACCCGGGAACAGGACAGACGCCGCACGGCATGGGCAGGAGGATACCGATAGAAGATGTCGCCAAGGCTATGGGGGCTGACTTCGTTGCGGTCGTTGATCCCTACGACATAAAGGCCACCTACGAGACGGTGAAGAAGGCCCTCCAGGTCGAGGGAGTGAGCGTCGTCGTCTCAAGGCAGGTCTGCGCCCTCTACAAGATCGGCCAGATGCGCAGGAGGGGCGAGAAATGGCCCATCTACCACGTCATCGAGGACAAGTGTACCGGCTGTAAGATCTGTATCAACGCCTACGGCTGTCCGGCAATCTACTGGGATTCTGAGACCAAGAAGGCGAAGGTCGACCCGAGCATGTGCTGGGGCTGCGGCGGATGCGTCCAGGTATGTCCGTTCGATGCCTTTGAGCCCATGAAGGAGGAGGGTGAGTGAAATGAGGGAGTACAACATTGTCATCACGGGTGTTGGCGGCCAGGGAATCCTCACCGCGGCGAACCTCCTAGGCTGGGCCGCCCTCCACGCCGGCCACAAGGTCCGTGTCGGTGAGGTTCACGGAATGAGCCAACGCTTTGGAAGCGTTATAGCCTACGTCCGCTTCGGCGAGAACGTCTACGGCGCTATGGTTCCTGAGGGTAAGGCCGACGTCATACTCTCCTTCGAGCCGGTCGAGGCCCTCCGCTACATCAACTACCTCAAGAAGGGTGGCCTCGTCTTCACCAACGCGAGGCCTATCCCACCGGTTCAGGTCTCGATGGGGCTTGCGACCTACCCAACCCTCGACGAGATGAAGAAGATCGTGGAGGAGGACTTTGGCGGTAAGTTCATGGCCTTCGACGCGGAGAAGCTGGCCCTTGAGGCTGGAAACATCGTAACCACGAACGTCGTCCTCATCGGTGCCCTCAGCCAGACACCGGGCTTCCCGCTCTCTGAGGAGGAGATAAAAGAAGTCATCAGGATCAGCGTCCCGCCGAAGACGATCGACGTCAACATGAAGGCCTTTGAACTCGGCGTTAAAGCCGCTAAGGAAATGCTGAGGCTTTGATGCCCCTCTTTGCATCTTATTGCTTTTCTCAGGGAGATTGCCGAATTTATGTACTTACCCCCCGGTAAGTTACTTACCCCCGGGTAAGCTGCTTCAGATGTATCCCCTCTCGTCCTCCTTGACGGCCTTTTTGAGCTCTGACAGAAGTGCCTCTGCCTCTTTCTTCTCCATTCCCACCTTCTTCGTAAGGAACTCAACTATCTCCTTCTCGCTGGCACCGTTCTGCATTCTCCCCAGTACCATCAGGGCCAGCCTCTCGAATATCATCTCTTGGAACTCCTGGGTTAAACCGAGGGAGTCCATGAGGACGTTCATTCCAACAAGGAGAGCGGTTAGGGCATCGTTGAACTCCTCCTTTCCCAGGGTTTTCTCGTCTAGGTCCACCCGGAGGGTTATCTCGTCGTTCATCCCGCTGAGTGTGAACTTCAGGAGGTTCATGCGCTCGTTCAGGACGAGGAGGGTGTGGTAAGCCTTCACCTTGTCCTCAAGCCTCATGGCTATCGTCTCCACGCCGGAGGGAGCCGCGAGCCTCACGAAGCCGTCCATGAAAAGAACGTTCAGGAGAAACGGTATCTTTGGATGCTCAGCTACGTAGCGGTTTTCTCCCGCTTCCTTGACGTTCCAGGGCAGGTCAACTATGTCCTCCGCCCCCTCGCTTCCGCTTCTCAGCCATTCGAGAACCTGTTCCTTTATCACGTTGGTCACCGTACAACCTACGCTCTCCAACTACAAAAACCTTTTTTTACCCGTTGCCGCCTCTGGGGCCAGGTGAGAACATGGAGTTCCTCTACACGTATGATACCATCAAGCTTGAGTTCCCGCTTACTGAGCCGGAAGAGGCGAGGTTCGTTATCCTTGGTGTTCCCTTCGACGGAACGACCAGTTTCAAGGCCGGGGCGCGCTTCGGGCCCACGCTCGTGAGGCATGCAACGCTGAACCTTGAGAGCTATGTCCTTGACTACGACATCGACATAGCGGAGCTTCCAATAGCGGACATAGGCGACATCGCGGTCGTCGCCGGAGACCCCCGGAAGACCGCGGACAGGGTTAGGGAAACGGTTGAGGAGCTTAAGAGGGTAAATCCTAGTGCCATTCCAATCCTCCTCGGCGGTGAGCACTCTCAAACGCTTGGAGCCGTTGAAGCTCTAAGACCTAGGAGCTACGTTGTCTTCGACGCTCACCTCGACCTCCGCGATTCCTACGAGGACAACCCATACAACCATGCCTGCGTTGCGAGAAGGGTGAGCGAGCTTGGGGTTAAGGAGGCCATGTTTGGGGTAAGGAGCGGGACGAAGGAAGAAGTCGAGTTCGCGGAGGAGAGAGGGATAAAATGGGTTCATGCGAGGAACTACGATTTTGATGCCTTCGTCGAGCTCGTAAAGCCGCTCCCTGAGCCGGTCTACCTCTCAATAGATATCGACGTTTTTGACCTTTCTATGGTGCCATCAACAGGTACTCCCGAGGCGGGCGGATTGTCCTTCTGGGATGTGGTTGAAGCTATTGAGTGGCTTATCGAAAGGAAGGAGATGGCAGGCTTCGACATAATGGAAGTAGCAGGTGAGAACCTGGGAGAGATAACGGCACTAACGGCGGCCAAGCTGCTGTTCTACTTCATAGGGGCATTCTCAAAGGTAAAAAGTTAAAGGATGGCGATAGGATTACGAGATGATTTGCTTCCCTTTCTTCCTTTGCTGTTTGAGGATTCTGTCTTCGACGGTCTCTGGCTGGAGCAGTCTTTCTCTGAGGAACGGAACCCACAGGGTCTCAACGATCACCGTTGTCAGAACGGTTATAACGGTGGTTGCGAGGATTACATCGCCCCAGTAGGGGGTTAGAATGTTGCTGTGGTACTTCAGGGCTAGACTGAGTGGGAACGCTGCAAGTGCAGATGGAACGACCCCCCTGGGCCCCTCAAGGGATATAAAGAGATATCTCTTCAGATTCCACCACTTTAGAATAGGAAGCGCCGCTATGGGTCTGGCCACGAGCATTATGAAAAACGCAATGAGTATCCCTGCGATGAGATTATCTCCAAGGAGCTTTAGATTCAGAGTTGCTCCAAGGAGAACGAATATGAACACGGTTGCTATCGCTGCAAGGCTCTCATTGAACTCTACCTCCCTTGTTATTGCATCCATGACTTCGTCCATAATCTGGATCCTATGCCACTTTCCTATCACCTTATAGTTTCCAAGGACGATGCCGGTGACAGTTGCCGCTAGGTAGCCGGAAGTCTCAATGCTCTCGCCCATAAAAAACGCGGTAAACGCCAGGAATAAGGAGAACAGCTCTATCTCTGGAAAATCAAATATTCTGGCTTTCTTTATAGCCCAGTACCCAAACAGTCCGACAATAGCACCTATGATAATCGAGCTTACTACTTCATATAAAAAGTATACAACGGCTGCTCCATAGATACCAAAGTGAGTGCTTAAGTTCGCAAAGAGCCCTCCGCTGGCGTTGGGAATTATCATTGCAACTGCAACCGCCGTCAGAACTATACCAAGAGGGTCGTTGAAGATGGACTCAGTTACTATTGTAATTTCGATTTTCTGTTCAACCTTATGCTGTCTGAATAGGGGAATGAGCGTTGCAGGGTCTGTGGCGCTGATTATTGCCCCGAAGAGGAAGCCTATGAGGAATGGGGCATGAAACACCCATGAGAAAAATGCCCCTGCTAAAAGCGCTGTTATAACCAGTCCAACGGTATCGAGAATGGATATTGTTGCGAAGTTCCGTTTTAGGAGTTTCCAGCTGAGGTTGTGTCCTTCTGTGAATAGTATCACCACCAACCCAAAGACACGGACATAATCAAAAAACTCACGGGAAACATCCCGTGACACGAGGAACGTAACTGGCCCTATGATGATTCCAAAGATAATAAAAATCGGAACGTATGATATGTTAAATTTCCTTCCAATAATCATTGAGAGTACTCCTATCCCGGTGACGAGAACCAGAAGTTGCGCCATCGTATCTATTATCATTGTCTACCCCCCTCAACCTCTTAATGGCGATTTTTTGTTTTGTATTTAAAGTTTGGTGTATTCATAATTTCATTAACGTCCCTATTTGGAGTTTTGAGTTTATTATTTAGTGGTGGTTACTCCTGTGGCCGGGTATAACATCTCACAACGTTCATTGGCGGGTGCATCCCTCGCAAGTATTAAAAACTCAAGATATACATCTTCATCTCAAGGTGATCATGAATGGACAGAGAGAGTGCACTTGAAAAATTCCACGCCATCAGGCTTATGGACATAGCGCCCGACCTCAAGACAATCCCCATGGTTGAGTCAAACACAGACATACTCGATGTGTTGAAGATACTCCGCACCAGGCACCATGTCTGGGTCGTTGAGAACAGAAAAACAATGAGGCTCGTCGGCATCATAAGGTACCTCGATGTCATAGACATACTCCTACCTCCAGAGGCTCATCGCTTCAAGCTTGGGATGACAAGCAGGATTATGAAGTCCCTCCTCGGCGGTGCGACCACAGCCGGTGACGTTGCCGAGAAGCAGCCCCTCGCAATAGAGGACACGGAGACCGTGCTGGACGCGCTCATGAAGATGCGTAAGTACAAAACTCAGGTTCTCGCGGTGGTTGAGGGAGATAAGCTTGTCGGTGAGGTTAGTCTGAGGATACTAATCGATGAACTGCTAAGACTGATGCGGGTGGGTGGTGCCCAATGGATCCAGTGACTTGGCTACTCTTCACCATCGGTATAGCGCTCATCCTCGCTAAAATAGGTGATTCAATAATAGAGCGCTTTGAACTCCCTGGTGTTCTGGGAGAGCTCATAGCGGGAATGATTCTTGGTAACCTTGTTTACTTTGGTTACGTTGCTCCACAGTATCTCCCCCTAGTCACGGGACAGGGATTTCAAGGGACTGCAATAGAGATATCGGACTTCTTGGCGAAGCTCGGCATAATCTTCCTTCTTTTTCTCGGTGCATTGGATACCGACATCGACCAGCTCAAGAAAACTGGTGTTACTGCAACGGTTTCTACTGTCCTTGGAGTTTTCGCCCCACTTCTCATGGCGTGGTGGGCCTTAATGACCATGGGATATCCAAGCAGAGAGGCCTTCGCCGGTGGAGTTCTCCTCACAGCGACGAGCATCGGTTTAACAGTCCGCGTCATGATGGACCTTGGGGTTCTCAAGAGTGAGGTCGGTGCAGCATCGCTCAGCGCGAGTGTCATGGACGACTTCCTTGGAATAGCCCTCGTCATATTCGCAGTGGGCAGCGGTAGCCTTCTCAACCTGACAGTTAAGATAGTGATTTTCTTCATCATAACGGGAGTCCTCGGATGGTATTTCATAGACTATTACATTAAATTCGCCGAGAGACTTCACATTGAGAAAGGCATCCTCGGAATGGCAATTGGGATGATGTTCCTCTTCGCGGCGTTGGCCGAGGGATGGTTCGCGGCGGCCATTGAGGGCGCTTTCATGATGGGGCTTATCCTCTCAAAGCTCCCAGAGGGCAAGCGCATGATGGAAGACGTTAGGGCGATAGGATATGGCCTCCTCATACCCTTTTTCTTCGTCCACACGGGTGCCATGCTTAACATGACGGTCTTTGAGCACAGGAATGCCCTCATTCTGGCGACCGTTATGTCAACCATAGCAATATTGGGAAAAATCATCGGAAGGGGCTTTGGTGCTTGGATAACCGCTTGGGGTCGCGGGAGGGACTTTCTCCTCACTAGAGAGAACGCTTGGATGTCGCTTCAGATGGGTATCGGCTCAATCCCTAGGACTGAGGTTGCCCTGGTTGATTTGATGGTTGCAATACAGGGCAAGGCGATACCTCCAAAAGATGCCCCGGAGTTCATAGCGGCGACGCTGATATTCATAACTGTCTCGGTGCTTGTGACACCGCCAATGCTGAAGTGGGCCTTCAAGGCCGAGATGGAAGAGGCAAAAGCAGCGAAGGCGGCTCAGAAGGTCGAGCGCATAAACAAGACAAAGAAGAAGATAAAAGAGATGAAGGGCTCTCAATGAGTCCCTTCTTTTTTACCCGAAGAAAGCCCCCATTCCCGCAAGTTCCTCATCGCTCATTCCCTTCACGTGGAACTCGGGCATCTCTTCCTTGAGCTTCTCGTACTCCTCACCGGTTATCTCCTTTGCCTCCCTGTTCTCGATGAGGTAGAAGAGCCCGTAGTCAGGGTCACGGTAGGCAACGAGGAACCTCTCGACCTCGATGTCGTCGAAGCTGACGAATATGACGTTTCCACCGGTGTACGGTTTCTTGCACTTGAACGGGAAGCTCGATGAGTTGAGCATTGCGTCCCCAAGGATCTGGTTGGCCTTCTCGCCGTTTATTTCGGTCCAGAACTCCCGTCCCTCAAAGTCGCCCTCGACGACAATGAGGAACTTCTGACAGTCAAACTCAACTATCGGAGCTCCATTTTCCTGGAGTATCTTGAAGAGCTCTCCTATCGTCTCGGCCGCCCTAAGCTTTGCAACGAATCCTTCAACCTTCATGTTTTCACCAGCGGAAGTTCAGGAAAAGACCTATAAAAGCTTAAGCCTTCCCCCATTTGCTATGGGGGGTAAAGGATAAAAAGCCTTCTTTAAAGTAAGACTGAAATTGAATGGAACAGAAGGGATGAAAAAATGTTCACGTTCAAACCCCGGGATCTCTTTAAAATTGAAGGGGAGTCATTCTCCAAAAGGATCAGCCATTGCCATTCCCTTCGTGAGTGGGTGCTTGATATCCTTCTTGCTCTCGTGGTGGGGGTAGGAAGTGGGTTTGGAGCGATTCTGTTCAGGTTACTGATTAAATTTTTCTATTTGAGTTTCTATCGCTTCCTTCCGAGTTTTACATACCACGGTTTCAATTTTAATCTCCTTTTTATCCCTATGGTAGGAGGTCTCATCATAGGCCCCATTGTTTACTATGTGGCTACTGAAACTAAGGGGCATGGTGTTCCGGAGCTTATGGAGTCGGTTCACTTGAAGCACGGCATCGTGAGGTTGAGGGTGCTTCCTATGAAGCTCCTTGTTTCTTCAATAACCATTGGTAGCGGTGGAAGTGCCGGTAGAGAAGGGCCTATAGCCCAAATCGGGGGCACCATCGGGTCAATACTTGGCCAGTTCTTCAACCTGGATGAAGCCAAAAAGAAGTCGCTAATCTGCTGGGGAGCTGGGGCTGGTATAGCGGGTACATTCAACGCTCCAATCGGTGGGACTTTCTTCGGGCTGGAAGTTGTTATGGGCAAGCTAAGAGTTAGGGATATTGTACCTGCGTTTGTTGCCTCGTTGGTGAGCGCTGGTATAGTGACCGAAGTTCTGGGAAGTCGTCCTGCTTTTAAGACTACACTTCCATGGCTTCATGTTGGCCTCGGGTCTCTTCCGATATTTGGGTTGTTGGGTATAGTGTTTGGGGTTCTTGCTTTCTTCTGGGTAAAACTCTTTTATCTTATTGAGGACTTTTTCGAGAGGAACTTTGGGATTCCAAACTGGGTGAAGCCTGCCATTGGATTTCCAGTTGCTGGCATTTTCGGTGCGATTTTAATATACTACTACTCGACTAGTGAAGGGATCAACCTAAGTCCCATGTACTTTGGGGTGATGGGTGTTGGATACAACGGAATAGACCTTGCCTTGAGGATGAGTTTTCCAATATACCTATTCCTTATTCTGGGACTATTGAAGATGATCTCAACAGCCTTTACAATAGGTTCTGGAGGAAGTGGGGGTATATTCGCACCCTCACTGTATGCTGGAACTATGTTTGGTATGTTTATTGGATGGACTTTGATGGGATTTCCCGCTCATCCCGATCCCAATGTTCTCCTCCCATATGCTGTGGCAGGGATGGGGGCCCTATTTGCCGGAGCAGCTCGGGCTCCCTTAACCGCCATCTTTCAGACCGCGGAGATGACTCGAGCATTCAATCTGTTACCATCGATAACTATCATGTATGTTTTGAGTTACATTACGTTTGATATACTGTTGAAGGGTTCGTCCATTTACACTTTGAAACTGGAGAAGAAGGGTTTGCGGATGGGGGATGAGGAACTGATGATGGACATGCTGGAAAACATAAAAGTTGGTGAAGCCATGACCCCTGCTGAGAAAGTAATCACATTCTCCCCAGATGATGACATAACTGATGTGATGAAAACGATAGCCCTTACCTCCCATAGGACGTACCCTGTTGTTGAGGATGGAAAATTACTGGGTGTACTCGCTCTCAGAACCATTACGAAGTGCACTAAGAAGTGTAAAAAAGTTAGTGATTTGATGTCCAGGGACATGGTTATAGCGTATCCTGACGAGAACTTGAGGGATGCCATGCTAAGGCTTGACCGGAGTAACAGGGGAAGTTTAATAGTAGTCTCCAGAGACGATGAACGGCGGCTGGTTGGTATCCTCACAAGGACGGATATCATAAGGACGCTAAGCAAGTACATATGAAACGAGAGGACGGTTTATGATTGCAGATGCCGACCTCCACATTCATTCCCGCTACTCAAAGGCCGTTTCAAAGGCCATGACGATACCTAACTTAGCGAAAAATGCCCGTTTCAAGGGGCTCGGCCTCGTCGGAACCGGGGACATACTCAACCCAAACTGGGAAGAAGAGCTCCTCAAATACGCCGAAAAGGTCGACGAGGGAACCTACAAAAGGGCAGGAATCAGGTTTCTCCTCACCACCGAGGTGGAAGACGACAGAAGGGTTCACCACGTTCTCATTTTCCCGAGCATAGAAACCGTCCGTGAGATGAGGGAGAGATTGAAGCCGTATTCAAAAAACATCGAAAGGGAGGGTAGGCCGCACGTTAATCTCTCAGCCGCAGAAATCGCAGACCTTGCCAATGAGCTCGACGTTTTAATCGGGTCAGCCCACGCGTTCACCCCCTGGACGAGCCTCTACAAGGAGTACAACAGCCTTGAAGAAGCTTATGGAGACGCAAAAATTCACTTTCTCGAGCTTGGTCTCTCCGCAGATTCAGAAATGGCCGATAGAATAAGGGCACACCACAAACTAACCTATTTAAGCAACAGCGACGCTCACTCACCTATGCCCCACAGACTTGGAAGGGAGTTCAACCGCTTCGAGGTTAAGGAGGCGACCTTTGAGGAGGTCAGGAAAGCCATCCTAAGGCGCGGCGGGAGGGAAATAATCCTCAACGCCGGTTTAGATCCAAGGCTCGGCAAGTACCATCTCACTGCCTGTTCCCGTTGCTACACGAAGTACACGCTTGAAGAGGCCAAAGCCTATCACTGGAAGTGCCCCAAATGCGGCGGGAGGATAAAGAAGGGCGTAAGGGATAGAATACTCGAACTCTCCGATACGGATGAGAGACCGGAGGACAGGCCACCCTATCTTCACCTCGCCCCCCTCGCCGAGGTAATAGCGATGGTGATTGGAAAGGGTGTGGAGACCAAATCGGTGAGGGTCATCTGGGAGCGCTTTTTGAGGGAGTTCGGGAGCGAGATAAGGGTTTTGGTCGATGTTCCCGTTGAGGCTCTTGCAGAGGTTCACGAGGGGGTTGCCAAGGCGGTATGGGCCTACCGCGAAGGAAAGCTCATAGTTGTTCCCGGTGGGGGAGGAAAGTACGGCGAGATTAAGCTCCCGGAGGAGATAAGGAAGGCGAGCATAGAGGAGCTTGAGTCAGTCGAAGTGAAAGTAGAGAGCGAGGAGATAAGGCCGAAGCAGGTGAGTTTGATGAAGTTTTCGAGAAAGGGTTAAATCTGACTAAGTAAGAATTTCTTACAGGTGAGAACATGGAAGTGGTTCGGGTTTCCTCAAAGGGGCAGGTGGTAATCCCTAAGGAAGTGAGGGAGAGGCTGGTATAAAGGAAGGCGAGTACCTTCTCATGCTCCAGAAGGGGGACCTGATACTCATGAAAAAGCTGGATATCAACGTTGAGGAAATCCTGCAGGAGGGAGAGAAGCTCGCCAGGGAGCTTGGGATAACCAGGGGAGACGTCGGGAGTGCCATAAGGGACGTGAGGTATGGAAATGAGGCTGCTCCTTGATACGAACGTCCTAATCTCAGCTTACTTCTGGCATGGAAACGAGAGGCGGCTTCTCTGGGAGTGTATCCTTGGAAACCATGAGTGCTTCGTTTCCGGTTATATTTTGGACGAGATGCAGGTTGTCCTCGTTCGAAAGTTCAATCTTCCCGAGGGGAGCGTTAAGCGTTACTCTTCCTTAATTCAGAGGTTTATTAAGGTAGTCAAAGCGGAAAAAGATCCTAACATCTCCTGCGACCGGAAGGACAACCCCGTAATCTGGGCCTGCGTGAAGGCAAAGGTGGATTTGTTGGTAACGGGAGATAAAGACCTTCTGTTCTTGATATATAAGAAAATGAAACTCTGTGTGGATGCGCACTGTTTTAAGGTGCTCCCCGTTAAGGAGGTTCTAAAATGAGGGAATCCGAGATAATCACCCTTTTCCTCAAACACCTGAAAAAACAGGGGGATCTCCCCCTTGGAGACGACGCCGGGGCTTTGAGGATGGGCCACGAGTGGCTGGTTGCCACGAACGACATGCTCGTCAGAAAAACGGACGTTCCCGACATAATGACGCCTGAGCAGGTCGGCTTCAAGGCCGTAACCATGAACGTGAGCGATGTAGCTGCTATGGGGGCTAAGCCTGTGGGGTTCCTCTTTTCACTGGGGATTCCAGCGGGACTTGGTGCGGATTACCTCGAAGGAATTGCGAGGGGAATAGAGAACGCCCTGGAGTTCTACGATGTTCCAGTCCTTAGCGCCGACACCAACGAGGCCGACGATTTGATAATAGACGGGATTGCCCTCGGGATAACGGGAAAACCCCTTACACGCTCAGGAGCAAAGCCAGGCGACCTCGTCTGCGTTACCGGCGACCTTGGAAGGGCTCTGGCTGGATACCTCGTGTGGAGGCACAATCTTGAGGTTCCTAAAGATATCAGGAATTCACTCTACGAGAAGTTTCTCTCCCCAAAGGCGAGGGTTAGTGAGGGTATCCTTCTCGGCGGAATAGCTAACGCGGCCATAGACGTAAGCGACGGCCTCTCCAAGGAGCTTTATCTCCTGGCGGGGATGAGCGGGGTTAGGATTAGGATAAGCTCTGCCCGCCTTCCCATTCGGGAAGAAGTGGTCAAAGTAGCGGAAACCCTCTCTCTGGATCCGGTGGAGGTTGCCCTCTCCAGTGGAGAGGAGTTTGAGCTCCTCTTTACCGTCACCTCTGAGAATGTACTTGGCCTCGACTTTGATTTTACTGTCATCGGGCGAGCTGAGAAGGGAGCCGGAGTCTATATCGACGGCACACCCCTTCCACGGGGTGGTTGGGAGCACCTTGTGACCCATAGTTTCATATGAAACTTTTTAAGCATTCTCTCCTTCTTTTGTATGGTGATATGAATGAAGGTCAGGGAGTTAATTGCCGGACTCGATGAGAAGCAGAGGAGGAGTGTTTCCAAGTGCCTTGATGAGTGCAGGCTCGTTGATCCCGAGGAGGAGGTTCTGGTTGAGGTTTCCAAAGAGGTCCTGGATTTCGTTAAGGTTCTGGCCAACCCGATACGCCTTTCCATCCTGAAGATGCTCATGAATCGCTGGATGTGTGTCTGCCTGATAGCGAAGGCCCTGGACCAGGACCAGACCCTTATAAGCCACCACCTGCGTTCCCTTAAGAGGATGGGCCTACTTGAAGAGAGGAGGGAGGGCAAAATTCGCTTTTACAGAACCAACCCCAAGAGCCTCCGCGAGGGCATAGATGGACTGATAAAGGAGATTGGGGTGCCAAAAAGTGAGGCCTCAGACTGAAGTCGATGAACTCATTGAGCGCATGGGGGGCTACTGGTCCCCCTTCCAAATGCTCGCCGCCCTCGTTGAGGAAGTGGGGGAGCTCGCCGATGCAATGCTGGCCTTTGAGGGGGTAAAGGGGAGAGCCGATAAAGCTAACCTGGAGGAGGAGCTTGGGGATGCCCTTTTTGCCCTGGCGTGCATAGCCAATTTTTACGGGTTCGACATGGAAGAGGCCCTTCATAAGAGCGTTGAAAAGTATCGGAAGAGAGACCTCAACAAGCGTTTCGACGTCCGTTGAAGCAAAGCTTATAACCCCCCAATGTTACTCCCATCGTTGTTGATAATAATACTCTAACGGATGGGAGGACTTGAATGTTCGAGTCTGTTGTTAGCTCCGCTGGTAGGTATGCATCCCTGGTTAAGGGGGTCCCCCTCTATTACCTTCTCATTGCCATCGCTCTCTACTATATCAGCGTCGTTATCTACGCCCTCCGCTGGAAGCTGGTTCTAAAGGGGGTCGGTAAAGATGCGTCCCTGGTCGAGCTCATCAAAGCCCTAATGGCGGGACTTTTTGTCAACACCGTTACCTGATACTTAACGATCAGAACCTCGGCAAAAGGCTGAGCCGCCTTGGAGGAAGAGGGTGGAGGAGGTCTACGACTGGAGGGTCATCGTCAAGAAGACGGAGCAAAAATACCTTCAGGTTCTTGACGAGGTGGCGGAGAATGGGTAGAATCGTTGCGCTCACCTTTGACGTGGAGCAGGACTGTCCACCCTTCGCGGAGACGAAGAACGGGATGCGGTACGGCCTTCCAAAGGTTATGGACCTCCTTGAGGGGTACGGGATTAAGGGGACGTTCCTCTTCACGGGCAGGATGGCGGAGGAGTTCCCGGAGCTTGCCAGGAGAGCGGCCAAAAAGCACGAGCTCGGCTGCCACGGCCTGGAACACGAGAGGTTTGACAGGCTGTCTATGGACGAGGTCAGAAAACGGCTTTTGGAGGCCAGGGGAATACTCACCCGTTTTGGAGAGATTATCTCCTTTCGCGCCCCCAATTTCCAGTTTCCCGACGAGTACTACCCCCTTCTAGCTCAGCTCGGGTTCAAAGTCGACTCTACCAAAGCGAGACACAAGGGGTGGAAGAAGGGAGTCGTCCAGATTGGGGGAATAACCGAGGTTCCCGCCACCACCTCGATAGTCACGAGGCTCCCCTGGAGACTCCAGGAACGCTTTCACAGGAAGTTCGAGAGTCCCGTTGTCTAACATCTTCCACCCGTGGGAGTTCATTGAAATGAGCAGGAAGCTCAGGCCCGACTGCTGGTTCGGAACTGGAGATAATGCCCTGGAGAACCTCCGCAGGCTGATTGAGTTTCACTGGATTCTGGTTCAACGTTCCTCACCCCCCACGAGATAGGCGGGAGGATGGGAAAGGCTAAAACTTCCAACGACTAATTCTCTTCGGTGAGAACATGAGGGAAGCGATGTACTGGGAGCCCCTTGATGGGAAGAGGGTGAGGTGCAAACTCTGCCCCCTGAACTGCATAATCGATGAGGGGAAGAGGGGTTCCTGCAAAATTCGGAAGAACATCGATGGAAAGCTCTACACCCTAAACTACGGCAAGGTCTCGGCTATTGCTGCGGACCCCGTTGAGAAAAAGCCGCTCTTTCACTTCTGGCCCGGTTCCTGTGCCTTCTCGATAGCCACAGTTGGCTGCAACATGCACTGCAAACACTGCCAGAACTGGGAGATAAGCCAGAGCGACGAGAACTTTCCCTACCTCCACGATATGACCCCCGAGATGGTAGTCGCGATGGCCAAGCGTCATGGCTGCGAGAGCATAGCCTACACCTACAACGAGCCGGTAATATGGTACGAGTTCGTCCTCGACACGGCAAAACTCGCCAGGAAGGAGGGTCTCCACAACCTCATGATAACCAACGGCTACATCAACGAGGAACCCTTCAGAGAACTCGCTCCATATATCGATGCCATGAACATAGACATCAAGGCCTTCGACGACAGATTTTACATGAAGATAGCGAGCGTGCCGAGCGGGGAGCCTAGCAGGAGAACCGCTGTGATAGCGAAGAAAGACTTTGGAATCCACGTCGAGCTGACCTACTTGATAATCCCTACTCTGAACGACAAGGAAGAGGAAATCAGAAACTTCGCCCGTTGGGTCGTTGAGAACCTTGGCGACGACACTCCGGTGCATTTCTCCCGCTTCTTCCCGCAGTACAAGCTCCTTCACCTCCTGCCAACTCCGGTGGAGACCGTTGAGATGGCCTACCGCGTCGCGAGGGAAGAAGGTTTGAAGTTCGTTTACGTCGGCAACGTGCCGGGGCATCCTGGGGAGAACACGTACTGCCCGAAGTGCGGGAGGCCTGTGATAGAGCGCGTTGGCTTTGAGATAACCGGGTACCACGTAACCCCCGATGGAAAGTGCGAGTACTGCGGTGAGAAGCTCCCAATAGTCGGGACTTACAAGAAAAAAGAATATCCTGGCATGTGGTGGTAGGAATGGATGTCGTTGAGGTCCTGTTCTACATTGAGATAATGGGAAGAGAAAGGGATTCCGTTGAGATGGAGTTGGGAGAGCTCAGCGCCAGGCTGAAAAGGGAGCGTTTCCGGGTAAAGCGGATTGATGTCGGTGAAGTCATAGAGGACGAGAGGATGGATCCGTTGCGCTTTTCCTCCATCGTCGAGGTTGAACTTGAGGCCCCTCTGGACAAAGTTTTCCGGGCTGCGGTGGCCTACTCACCCACCATGGTCGAGGTTTTTAGGCCCGGCAGGATTGAGATAGCCGGGGCGAAACTCTCAAAGATCCTTCAGGACATCATCGGGGAAATCTCGACCGTTATGAAGGAGAAGGGGGTAATGCCCTCCCTGCCCAAGCTCGATGACGTCCCAATGCCCCCAATCGGCTTCGACGAGGAGGAGCTATGGGAAATGATATACGAGGGGAGGAACATACTCTCCAGGCTTCACTTCAGGGTTAAGGGGGAAGATGAGAAAGTAGTGAGGGAGATACTGGCCAAAGCCCTCCTTGTTGAGGGATGTGGGGTCAACTCCCTCTCCGTTTCGGGAGGGGATGGTTTTACTGTTGAGGCGGAAGTGGTATCCTCCTTTGAGTCACTCGTGGGTGCGGTTGCCAAGTACCTGCCAGACGATGTGCAAATAATCGAGCCGGAGGTAGTTGATATAACCCTCCCTGAGCTCCAGAACTCCCTCAGCGATTTGGGCTCCATTTCGATGGGGATAAAGCTGAAGGAGGAGATGGAAGAGGCCTACGAGAGGGACGTCTTCTCCTTCCGGCTCTAAACCTTCGAAAAGTATATAGAGGAGAAAGGCCAGACCACTATGAGGAATGATAATGATGACCGGGGGGTTAATATGATGAAGATGCTGGGTAAAAACGCAGCAAGGCTGTTTGCCCTGTTTGTGGGTTTCCTTGTGTTGCTTGGAATCGGTGGGGCTTCAGCTTCGTCCAGTTACATAGTGCCAAACGGTCTCTATGACATAAGCAACGTCCCCAAGAGCTTTTTCGTTAACCCGGACGGGACTCCGAACGTTAAAATAGTGGTTGGAAGCTTCTCGAGCGCACAGGACGTGGCAAGCGCCGCGGATATAGCGGCTGCCCTGGGCAGTATCCTCTACAAGGAGGAAGAGGCCAAGGACATATCCGTGGTGCTCAGAAAGGGCGGGAACGTAAGCACCGTGTTCCAGCAGGTGATATACCGCTACGACTACGACACCATGACCGTTGACCACAATCTTCCCTACAACAGCGGCCTCGTGGGATGGGCCAAGTCCTACAACGAACTTCCTGGGGACTACTGGTACAATGGCGCGGACTACACCGCCAACTACAGCACCTGGATGAAGTCGTTCTCCACCTCTTTCTCCGTGAAGAATGGCGACTCAGTTAACGGCAACTACCTCTACGGCTGGAACATTAAGATAAGGAGCCTGTCCCTCCTTCCGATAGACCCCGCCGACTGGAACGGGGTGGCCCCTCCAAAGCAGGCCGATGTTGAGATACCTCCAAGGGATATGGTGGTTTCCGTTGACTACACCCTCTACAACTATACCGTCGAGACTGAGAAGGTAATCCGCGAGGCCTATCCCGAATGGGGCGTGCCTGAGAAGACTACCGTTACCAACGAAAGCAGGATGGGCAACATGGTCGACGTTCTCCTCGACACGGGTTCAAACGCCACGATAAGGAACGTCGTAAGCCCAGGTGTCGAGGCGGGGGACGAGTTCACGCTCCTCGGAAAGAAGTACCTGGTCTTCTCCGTTGGTCACGGAAACTTCACCGCTGGGGAGGTTCTTGGAACGGACTGGTTCCCGCAGAACAAGAGCACCATGCTCGGCAACAGCCCGTGGAGGATAACCCTCGTTGGTGCTGACCCGCTTAAAGAGACCGCCATCGTCACTGTTGTGAACATCAAGACCGGCGAGCTCTACGGTCCGCTCATTCTCAAGCTGGGTGAGCCGACGAACGTAGTCGTCAGTGGAAACACAATTGAACTTCAGCTTAAGCTTGAGGCACTCTCCGAGAACCTCGTCCTTGGCAAGATAGCCAAGATCAGCGGCTACTCAAACATAAAAACCTACACCAGCGGAAGCGAGATAGAATATGGAAACCAGAAGTGGCTCATAAGTGTCGACTCCGACGGCCAGTATATAAAGAAGATAAGCCTCACGAACGAGGACGAGCTCACCGGGAACCCGCTCGACATCCTCGGTGTTTACACGGTTAAGTATTCCTTTGACATGAAGTCCCTCAACGAGAAGGACGTTGACTTCGACATAAACAGGGACGGCAACATAACCGACACGAGCTTCGTGGTGGCCAAGGCCACAGTGACCATCCTCCAGAACTCTCCAGTGATAAACGAGACCGTCGTTGCGGTCGGCGATAGAATTCCTGGAACGGACTACGTGGTGGCAGGTGTCCAGGGCGTGAAGAAGGTGGTCATTCACACGCCGACCAGCCAGATAACCATCTTAGACACTGAGGTCAACTTCGCCAATCCAGACTCCAACTACATCCTCGTGGGCTCCAACAAGGACAACCTGCTCACGTCGATGATATTCGGGCACTACCACCTGCCCGTTGACTTCAGGGTCTGGTTCGGAGACTACCCGGTCTTAGGCTATATCCCGCACTGCAGCCTCCTTGGAGACAAGGGAGTCATCATAGTGGCGGGCTCAACGCCGAAGGCCACGAGGGAAGCCGCGGTAATCCTGATGCAGTACATAGCCGGCCTCTCCTGACCTTTCCTTTTTGGTGGTCCGGATGCGGCGCTCTACCTTCATTTTTCTTTCCGTCGTTCTGCTCCTAATTTTTGGGGCCTCACTCTGGGTTTTCTCAGGTTACTCCTTATACAACTCACTTTTCGATGAGAAGATGAAATCCGTGGTCAACGTTCAAATGGGCAACACCACTGTGGAGGTTGGTTCCTCATCCGTGGGGGACCCCTTGGCCTTCATAAACTCCACATTATATCACAAGTACTCTCGGGTAACGATAATCCTTGGAACCGGTGATACTAAAGATTACTGCGACAGGACCGGGAAATGCCAGTTCAGGACGCTGGCTGCTTCCTCCGTCTCCTGCCTAATCGGCAAACTCCTGGGTGCTTACTACTACGAGACCGCTAGGGAGATGGGCTACAACGACTCCTTTGCCCGGAGATTCGCCCTTGAGCACGTTTCGAGGGAGGTGTCCTCCCGCTGGCTTTCAACCTGGGACAAAATAGAGATTGGAAGGGGGAAGATTGGAAACGATAAACATCTCCTAATCATACTCAGGGGCCCCCTTGACGGCGCTGAGGGAAACAGGGTGTATTCCCCGAGAAAGGGTGTAGTGGTCATTGAGGCGCTTGATGAGAGAATCCTCTATGAGGAAGCCATCTTGCTCCAGGGGATAACAGGGGTGAGCTGTTCAACCTGACGAAATAGAATGGAGAGCGGAAGGAAATATCACCACTCCTCTTCCTCTTCTATGAGATTGTACTTCTCAAGCTCCCTTATGAGCTTTTTAACGGCCTCCCAGGCATCGTCTTCGCTCTTTGCACCGGAACAGACGATTTTCCCGGAGGAGAACAGGAGTATCACGGCTTTGGGTTCTTTGACGCGGTATATTACGCCCGGAAACTGCTCGGGCTCGTACTCGCAGTTGGGAAGGCTGAGGGCAACGGCATCGAGGTTGAACTCTATACCGATGTCACCGCTGAATACCATGTTCTGTATATCAATCTGTGGGGGCTTCGTGAACTTCGTGCCCACCTTCCTCCTCAGGACGTCGGTCAGCTTGTTAACTGCGTTCTCTATGTCTTCGACGCTCTTGGCGCCGGTAACAACGAGCTTTCCGGAGCTGAATATCAGCAGGGCAACCTTAGGCTCCGTGAAGCGGCAGATTATTCCGGGGAACTCTTCGGGGTTGTACTTTGAACTGGGGCATATCTCTATAACCTTCTCAAGTTCGAGCTGGGCAAAGAGGTCAACAGAAGCGACTATATTCTCGATTCTGAGCTTAACGTTGCTCATATCTACCAAGGCTTACACCTCCGGGTGGTGGGTTTAAAAACCCCTTATAAATGAGGCACCTTGGGTTTTTAAACGTTTAGGTCAGCAATGCATGGAAAACCATTCCAATGTACCCTTTTATTCATTAAAAAAGGAAAAGGAGTCACTTTTTGCTCTCCTGCCTCACGGGGTAGGGCATGAACTCAACGGTTCCCCGCTGCTTGACCGGCTGCCTGTAGAGTTCCATCAGGGTGTAGACCTCCTCCGGAACGTCGGTTTCAACGTGGAGGCCCAGTTCCTTGGCGTGGTCAACGGTTATAGGATAGTCATGCGTCCATCTGCCCTCTGTGAGTATCTGGGAGAGTTCCTTTGCTTTCTCCGCACCGTACCTGTCTTTGAGAAGGTAGAATATGAAATCCCTCACCTGTTTTATCGCCTTCTTTGCCACGTCGGCGAGTATAAGGGTCTGATCATCAGCTTTATCTGCTCCCTTCTGTTCTACTGCCCTGACTATGCTTGGTGCTGGGTACTGTCCGAGTTGGGGGTCGACCGGGCCGAGAACTGCGTTTGGATCCATTATTATCTTGTCCGCTGCAAGTGCTATAAGCGTTCCACCACTCATCGCATAGTGGGGAACGATAACGCGGGTCTCCGCTGGGTGATCGTGAAGGGCCTTTGCTATCTGCGTTGCCGCTAAGACTAGGCCGCCTGGGGTATGGATTATTAGGTCTATGGGTTTATCCTTCGGTGCGGTTCGTATGGCTCTCAGCACTTCCTCACTGTCCTCAACGCTGATAAATCTGTAAAGAGGGATTCCAAAGAAACCTATGCTCTCTTGGCGATGTATCATTGTTATAACTGTTGAGTCTCTCTTCCTGGCCAGCGTCCCCAATATCCTAATTCTGGCCGCTTGAAGCTGTCTGTACTGTAGCTGTGGCCACAGTGGGAGGAACAGGAAATACAGGAGAAACACCCACCAGATAAGAGACCCAACATCGTATCCTGCGCTCATGTGGATACCTCCTGTAAAGTTTGCATTTTTCCTCTTAAGCTTTTCTAAGGCAAGCTTAAAATGGCTCCCACACAACTATTTCTTGGTGAATGCTATGAGCATGAGAAACACGATAGTGCTTGTTAGGGCCGATGACTTTCACAAGGCGAGCGTTGCCCTCTCTGACCTCGTCAGGTATGGAGGTATGAAAATCTTGGGGGATCCGCGGATAATTTCACCTGCTCTTTCGGAGTGGATTTTTGAGGAAATTAGTGGTGAGAAGCCGAGAAAGCGTTTCAACGCACATGTTGTGGCTCAGGTTGACCTGCCGCCGGCCAAAGTAATAGGGCGCCTCATGGACATCCACCCTCCCGCGCATATCCTAGTTATCCCCCCGGACGAGAACGCTTGGGAGGAACTTATGCGCTCCTGGGGCAGCTTCAAGAAGCTTAAGGGGTTCCACCCCCCGAAGAAGACGAAGGGAGAGGAGATAACGGAGTGGAAGAAGAGGAATAAGAGGCTTGGCGATTTTTAGTATCTAGTTGTCTCTCTCGCAGTGTTGAGGCAGCGCGTCACTTCTTCCTCTTCTTTATCCTGACGTTGGCTATGTCCCCAAGGGTGGGCTCGTAGTTTCTGGGGATGATTTTCTTTTCCTGAACCTCGCTTTCGACGCTCTCTATGAGCTTTATTTTGAAGTACTTTTCCAGCTTTCTTGCCTCTTTTATCGTCGGTTCGCGGTGCCCGTGGGCTATCGCACGCAGGTCGTTCATGGATAAGCCTATCTCCTGTGCCAGTTCCTGATAGCTCTTCTTTGACCGTTGTATTGCCTGATAAACCCTTTCAGCGTAATCCTCAACGATCTCCTCCGCAACTAGGGGCCTCTCGGTTCTGGGCTTTGGTGCAGGTTTGGGCCTGGAAGGGGGCCTTGAGTACGTTCTCCTGGTCGGTTGCCTTCCGGTGGGCATTATGCTGAACGTTCCGGGTTTTTTGTGGGCGTATTTCTCGTAACATCTATCGCAGACGAGGAGCTCACTCCCCTCAATGCGGATTATGTGTCCAGGTCCCCTGATGGGAGCTCCGCATATCTCGCAGTATTTCGGCTTCTCTTTTCCCATCTTTACCACCTTCTTGCTCCGTTTAAAGTAGCCGTCAGACTTTTTAAACCCGACGATGAGGCCATATTGATGAAGGGAGTTAAGATAGAAAAGCTTGAGAAGTTCGACAGGGATACCCTGGAGAGGCTGGTCGAGATATACATGGACGGATACGAGGGACTGCGTGAATACGGGGGAGAGGGCGTGGACTACGCTAGGGGATATCTCCGCTGGTGCTGGGTGAAGGCTAAGGACGGTTTTTTCGTGGCGAAGGTTGGGGGCGAGATAGTTGGCTTCATAGTGTGCGATAGAGACTGGCACAGCAAGTACGAGGAGAGATCGGTTGGGGCGGTGCATGAGTTTGTAATAGACTCCAGGTTCCAGGGAAAGGGAATCGGGCGGGCCCTTATGGACACTTGTCTCCGGTACCTGGAAGAGTCCTACGACCGGATTGAACTGTGGGTTGGGGAGAAGAACGAGGGGGCCAAACACTTTTATGAGGAGTACGGCTTCAGGGTTGTCGGGAAGGAGAGGATCTGGAGGAGAATGGTCTTAGACTTGAAAAAGAATGAAAAGAATGATAAAGCTAAAAGTCGAAATACGGATGGTGATTGAGATGCCATGTATACATCCCCCTGTTAAGGATTCTGTTGAGGGAATAAACGAGGAAAGCTTTATCAAAAAAGATGGGGGTAAGCTCCGTGTTCGTATATTCGGGGATGAAGGACCCCTTGAAACCACAATGGAGGGCTCGTTGAAGAGCGTCGAGGAGATAGCGGGGATGCTCGGTGTGGAACCCGATGGAGACAGGATAGAGGCTGTCGTTAACGGGACAAAGGTGATTATGGAGCGCGGAAGGCTCCAGCTGGAGTTTGAGAACGGCGAGAAAATGCTCCTTGAGAACGTCTAACTTGTTCTCTTTTCCGTTTCAAAGGAAATAGGTTAAAAGGAAACGGCCGTCATTTTAGAACCGGCCTGAACTTGTAGGAGTAGAGGATTATTCCGTCCTCGTCGAACTCCCTGACCTTTCTCGTGACCATCTCGACCTCCATTCCGAAGTCGATTTGGTCAGGCTCGACGTCCGTGAGCTGGGCAAGGACGACCGGTCCCTCCTCCAGCTGGACCAGGGCGAGTGGATATGGTTTGTAGTACTCAAAACCGCTCGGCGGGTTCCTAACTAGGGTCCAGCTTATTACCTTGCCCTTTCCGCTGAACTCGAAGGGCTCAACGTTCCTTGAGCCGCAGATTGGGCAGACTTCCCTTCCTGGGAAGAAAACGTGTCCGTTCTCGCACTTTCCGCCGACCAACCTGTACTTCTCACCGAAGTGCCTCCAGTGACGGGCAACCTGCATCGGCTTCCCCATTTCAGACCCTCCTAAGGATGTTTATGGTTATGTTTGAGCCGGTTCCACCTATGTTCTGGGTAAGGCCAACCTCAGCGTCGGGAACCTGTATCCCTTCGGGAGCTTCTCCGCGAAGCTGAAGAACGGCTTCAACCGTCTGATAAACACCAGTGGCTCCAACAGGGTGTCCTCTGCTCTTTAGACCGCCCATCGTTTGTATTGGGTAGTCACCGTCTATTGCTATCTGTCCTTCCCTAGCAACGAGGGCACCCTTACCTTTCTCCGCAACGCCAATGGCCTCCAGGCTGAGCGCTGCCATGATAGTGAAGGCGTCATGGACCTCGAAGAAGTCGATGTCCTTAGCGGTTACCCCGGCCATTTTATAGGCTCTCTCCGCCGCTATCTTGGCTGCAGTGAGCGTGAGGAGATCCTCCCTGTTCGCGAGGTTTATTGTGTCTATGGCCCTTCCAAAGCCGGCTACCTCGACCATCTTTTCCTTTGGAACTCCTAACTCCCGTGCCTTCTCCTTTGAGGTTATTATCACCGCCGCGGCACCATCGCAGACCGGCGAGGCGTCGAAGAGCTTGAGCGGGTCGGCAATGTAGGGACTCTTAAGGACAGTATCAACGGTTATCGGGCGCTTGAACATAGCGTATGGGTTTTTGGAACCGTTTGCGTGGGCGTTGACGGCGAAGTGAGCAAGGTCCTCTTCTGTGTAGCCGTGCTCCTTCATGTAGAGTCTCATGAGGAGGGCGTTGAGGGCGACGAAGCTCGCGCCGTGGAAGAGCTCCCAGTCAGCGTCTGCGGCGTAGGCAAGGTATCTCGTTGCGTCACTCGGCCAGGCGTCAGTCATCTTCTCGACGCCGACTACCGCCACAACATCCTCGAGTCCGCTCATAACCGCCTTTGTACCTTCCTGAACCGCAGCACCACCTGAGGCGCAGGCGGATTCGATCTTAACCGCAGGGATGTGGCCGAGCCCGGCCCAGTCGGCTATGAGGGCGCCGAGGTTTTCCTGCTCTATGAAGGAGCCGGAGGCCATGTTCCCGACGTAGAGGGAGTCAACTTTGTCGATTCCAGCATCATCCATCGCGTTTAGGAGGGCCTCAACGGCTATGTCCCTAAGTGAAAGTCTCCAGTGCTCACCGACGGGTACCATACCTGCACCAATTATGACGGGCTTCTCCATTTCAACCACCTCATACAATGTACTTCCTTCTTGCCTTTGCGTAGAGCGCGTAGTCGATGTACTTCTTCCTGTTCACGTATTCCATGGTCTTTGGAGCTAGGTCTCTCTTCTCCTCTATAGCGTCCTGAACTACGAGGCTGAAGGCGTCGCTTCCGGCACCGCTTCCAAAGCTCACCCAGAGAATCCTGTCTCCGGGTTTGGCTATGTCGAGAACCGCTGAAACGCCGACGAGAGTTGCGCCGCTGTAAGTGTTGCCGATTATTCCACTGAGGAGGCCCGGAAGAACCTTCTCCTTCGGGATTCCAAGGATCTTGGCGGCGGTGAGAGGGAACTTGACGTTCGGCTGGTGGAAGACCGCGTAGTCGAAGTCGCTCGGAGTGTAGCCCATTTCCTCCATGAGGGTCTTGGCGGCGTTTATTATCTGGTGGAAGTAGGCCGGCTCACCGGTGAAGCGGTTGCCGTGCCTCGGGTAGTGCTCGTGCTGCCTCCTCCAGAAGTCGGGGGTGTCCGTAACGTAAGAATAGCTCGCCTCGAAATAAGCAAGAGTTTCAGGACTCTTCGGGGCGAGGATGTAAGCGGCTCCCCCTGCCGAAGCCGTGAACTCGAGGGCATCGCCCGGTCTTCCCTGGGATGTGTCGGCACCGATGGCCATCGCGTAGTCGGCCATTCCAGAGCCTACAAATCCCATTGCTGCCTGGATGGCCTCGGTTCCGGCTTTACAGGCGAACTCAAAGTCGGCGGCGTTCAAATCGGGGGTGGCTCCTATCGCCTCGGCGACAACGGTTCCGCTCGGTTTAACGGCGTAGGGCTTGCTCTCAGTTCCGAGCCACACGGCCCGGATAAGTTTGGGGTCAATGCCAGCCCTCTTCAGGGCGTTTCTTGCTGCTTCTATCCCTATTGTAATGGTATCCTCGTCAAGTCCTGGCACGGACTTCTCCTGTATTGGGTACGCGGTGGAGCCCCAGACGCGTCCTATCTCTTCCGCCTTGATTCTATACATTGGAACGTAGGCACCGTAGCCTATTATGCCCACTTCTCTGTTGGGCTTCAGGAGTTTTCTCATATGACACCACCTTCAAGCTTTGAAAATGTCCTCTTGGAGTTGGAGGAGGGCTTATAAAAGTCTTTCGGTAAAAGTGAAAGAGTTTTTAGACGATTGACGATAGACACACTTAACATATTTTTTACTATTTCAGGAAGACTTTTTAATCCTTAAATGAATGTAAACCGGTGATGGGACTGATATCCCATGGGAGCAGTGAGAATGTCCTGAGGAGCGCCAACATTGCATTTCTGGCGGGCGCTGGCGTGGGACTGCTCTTCAGTTACTGGAGGATTATCCTACCCCAGGGCCTCCCTGAGCTGTTTGCCCTAGCCACCGTAATGGGGACTATTGCGCTCATCCTTTTTGCCCTGTGGTCTTTGTTCATCTGGAAGTACGAGGAGGGGGACACCCGCGTTAACCTCCTGCTTAGAATGCTCCTGAGAATAGGCTCTTCCGCCGCTCTCTCCCTGTTCCTCTTCCTCATAGCGGCAAACTTCGAGTACTCAAATCACCTCTACCTCGCGGGGAAAACTTCAAAGCCCCCGTTCTGGTACACCCTGGTTTACATCGGAGACGGCCTTCTCATAACCGCGTCCCTGCTGACCCTCCTTGATGCCTTCGTTTTTGAGAGGCTCCATGCCTCTTGGCTCTACGACCGCTTCTTCTTCCCCTTCCTCTTCACCTTCACCGTCCTGAACGGACCGGCGCCATTTGATTCAACCACGAAGCTGACGATTCTGGGGTCGTTCTCGGTTTCCGTCTTCGTCCTCACCAGACACACGGTCCAGTCCATCTTGATATATCTCCTAAGACCTAGGAATTTTCTTGATTTCAAGCTAAGCACTGTCCAAGGGACGAGCATGAACCCTACGATCTTTGAGGGAGACGTCGTTCTAATCTCAAAGAAGGTTCCGGAGGAGCTCAAGCCCGGAATGGTGCTCGACGTTCGGATCCCGGCGCGCTACATGTCCAGAGCCGGAAACTTCGTCCACCGTCTCGTCTGGACGGATGGGAGGACGATTCAAACGAATGGAGATAACCTGAGACACCTGGATCCCAAAATTCCCATGAGGAACGTTGAGGGGATCGCGCTGGCTGTGTTAAGGTGGGATGGAAAAAGCTTTGGGGTTGAACCGCTCGTTGATGAACCAATCGATGTTCCTCCCCAGGCATTTCAGGTTGCGGATGAGTTAGTACGGCTCTATCAATCCGTAAAATCAAAATTGAGGTTTCTGGGCCTTTACCTGCCCCTTCTGATTGTGGCCCTTTTCTCCCTCCCCCTGATCGCCCTTTTGGGAGCGCCATAGAAACGCCGACTCTTAAACGGTTAAGAAGTGAAAAATTCAAAGAAAAGGGTAGCATCAATCAAAACCTCATCAAGGCTTTCTAACGACAAAGAGCGCGTGGTCCTTCTCGTAAGGCTCAAGCGAGACTTTCTCCACAATCTCAAAGTACGTCGATAGTTCTTCCTCGACTTCCTTGAACACCTGCTCCGGCTCCTTTGTCACATCTATACTCCTGCTCTTTATTGATATCATGCCGTAGCCGCCGCTCTTGAGGTAGACCTTCGCGTTGTCTATCAGGATTTTCGCCTGGCTCGGCTGGGCAACGTCCTCGAAGATTACATCCACCTTGGGGACGAGCGCACGGTAGCCTTCGGGCTTTGTAGCGTCGCCGAGTATGGGGACTATGTTCCTTCTCTTTTCAACGAGGGGAACGAGCTCCCTGAGAACCCTCGGTGAGAACTCAACGCCGAAGACCTTTCCTTCCCAGCCGACGACGTCGCTGACGTGGGAGGCGGTCGTACCGCTGGCGATACCGAGGTAGAGGACGGTCGTGCCGGGTTTTATCGGGAAGTTCTTGAGGCCGTTGAGTATCGCTGCGCCTAACTTGGAGCGGTTGGGGTTCCATATCCTGTACTCCTCGCCCTCGAACTTTACGGTTCTCTCGCCGTAGACCTTCTGACCTGGAACGAGGTTCTTGGTCGCTATCTTCTCACTTCCATCCTCATCGACGAACGTGAAAACTCCGGGGAACCTGTGGGGTTTTATGCGCATTCAGCTCACCTCCTGCCCTTCTTCTCCTTCTTTTTCTTGCCGCCTTTGTCTTTCTTGCCTTTAAACTTCTCTCTCTTCTCTTTCTTTTCGAACTTTTTGCCCTTCTCCGGTTTGCCTTTGCCCTTTTTGCCTTTGAACTTCTTCTTTTCCTTTTTCTTTTCGGACTTGGCCTTCCTCTTCGGCGGGTTGGGGTACTTCTCTTTTATCTCCCTGATGCGCGCTTCAACTTCCTGCTTGAGCTCCTCTCCGATGTATTCTCCGGAGAAGTAGTCGACGCGAGCTGCTATCGCCAGTTTGCCTGAGAGGGCGCGGGCTATCTTACCCCTCTGCCACCACGGCGAGCGGTTTATCTCCGGGTACTGGAAGATGACGCCGTGCTTTGGAGGCTTGGCACCGCTCCTGAGGTGTCTGAAGAGGGCCTTCTCCGCTCCCAGAACCTGTATAGTTGATGCAGGCATTAGGGCCAGCTCTTTCAGCCCGCCTGCGAGGCTGAGGAGTCTCGCTCCAAGTTTCGCCCCGACGAGGGCTTTGATGTTTGGAGCAACTTCGTCCATAGCCGTCTCAAGGTAGTCCTCTATCTCCTTTCTGAGTTTGTAGAGGTCGTTTATCTCGCCCGCGAGCCTTACAATGATTCTCTCGTCGAACTTACCCAGGAGAGCCCCCATCGAGTTCTTTGCGGCGTTAAGGATCTTCTCCGCCTTCGCTTCGGAGAGACCAAGCTCCCTCAACTTCTCCTCACTCAGGTTTTCGCGGGAACCCACTGTTCTCACGAACGCCACGTACTGTTCGTGCTTTGGAAGGAGTTCATCAAGCTCCGGGAAGTGAAGGCCGTACCATTCCCTAAGGCGTGAGATAAGTAGGTTTGTGACCTTGTCTATGTCGTCCAGGGCCTCTATGGCCTGGATGACCATCTTGTCCCTTGCCCCGCTCTGCTCCTGTATGCGCATCCTGGTAAGGGCAACGCCCACGTTGAAGTACTCCTCGAACCAGTTCTCGCCCATGAACTCCGCGGGGTTTGAGCGGAGCCTCTCCCCTGCTATGTTTGGGAACTCGCCGGTTGCGTTGTATCCGAGTTCCTTGAGTCTTCTCCCGAGTTCTGCATCCTCCACGATGAACTCGTCGTATCCATCACTTTTTAGTCCGTCGAGAAGGCCTAATAGCCCATCGCACGGTTCTCCATTCAGGAGGCTGTTGAGCTTTACCTCTGCGTTTTCGGTGAAAGGTTTGCTCGCGATGAGGTTTCCAGCTTCATCAAAAGCGTAGACGCCCCTGACGTTCTCGGATAGGTAAGCTTTCATGTTATCACCCCTTATCCTTCTCTCTCCCACTATAAAAGCTTGATGCCTTAAAACTATCCTGGCCTCCTCCCCACCTTAAAGGATTAACCCCTCGCCATTGGTAGAGAGGTTTGAGGGGTCTCATTCAGGCCCAAGTTAAAGCGGGTCTTCGACCCCTCTGGCCGGGTCTTCGGCCAATTACCCCTCCTCTGAGCGTAAAGACCGCTCAGATTCGGGGTTATGGTTTTCACAACCTTTTTCAAAATATTGAAGGCTCCAACTAAATCAGCATTAAAGACAAGCCCCGTTTCGGGACACTTAAACAATCCACGAACGAAACGAGCCCCTTCGTGGGGCTTCCCGCAAACGGGGCAAGTCTTCGAAGTGAAAGCCTCATTGACGACCAAAACCTGGATACCATACTCTTCAGAGGCTTCCTTTAAACGTTTAATGACTGAGTTAAACCGCCAAACGTGAGATAGGAGATAATTCTGCTTTTTACCCCTGTCAGAGTTCCTAGCTATGCTCTTCGGGTAGCCAACTACAATTCTGGAAACTCCGAGGTGATAAAGCCTCTCACCGGTTTGCCTTACCGCCGTGTTAATGTAGTGCTTCGCCTGAAGTTTAGCCTTCTGGTGCATTCTGGAGAGTTTCTTACTCTTCTTAGCTCCAGACTTATTGATTTTGGATTGATAATCCGCTATCCGTTTTTGCCAGTAAAAGGCTATGCTTTTCAACGGTCTTCCGTTCACTAAGAAGCTCTCCCCGTTTTCAACGTAAACGGCCATTAAGTTGTTCACTCCGAGGTCAATTCCAGCGGAGAGACTGCCTAAGGGTTCTCTTGGAAGTTTAACCCCCTCTTGGCCATAACGCCTTTCTTCCACCGTGTATGAGATGTGAGCATACCACTTTCGCCTCACGGGGTCGAAAGTTATCTCCAACCGGCCTTGCTTCCCCTTCAAGTGAATTCTGCCCTTGAACTGGACTTCTAAGCGCTTGAACTTTCCAAGGCCTTTTAGAATAAGTTTGTTCTCTTCAATTCCGTATTGGTCGTTTCTTAGAACGATTAAGCCTCCATCCTTGATGTAGTTTGGAGGTTTCGGCTTGAGCCAGCCGGGGAGTTCTCCGCTTCTTTTGTTCCGAAGGAGGGAGAAGAATGAACGCCAAGCCTCGGTGTTTTTCCTGCAAATTTGTTGAACCGTTGCCGAGCCTATCTCGGATTTGAACTCTTCATAAACTATTTTCTCGGTTCTGAGGAAGTCTATGGGTTTTCCCTCGAAGAATCCTTGTATTCTAAGATAGTTCACCCTATTCCAGACTTTCGAGCTAGTGAGAACTAACTCGGAAAGGGCTTTCTCCTGAACCTTCGAGGGCTGGAGCTTAAGGGTTACTGACCGCTTCATACTGAAGTATGGTATGGGTTATGAAGCTTAAAATAGTTTGCTTTCCTGATTGAAGGCTGCTTTCTCAATTACTGCCTCCCACTCTAAAGGACGAGGCTTTCGGAAGAAAAGGGAATCCGCCGTTTCATCATCCGCCCAGGGCGGTGAAGGTGAGCGCCCCCACCAACCCACCGAGAAGCGATGCTGTGAAGTTGGTGGTGTTGTTGTCTGTTATACCCCTGTTCTCAAGGGTCGCACCGATGAGACTGTCCAGGTTTACCCCCACGAAGCCGCCCACTACTATAGCCGCGCCCATGAGGAGCTTGTGCGATGTGAGCGGCAGGGCAAAGGGGACTATAAGGGCAGCCCCCACCAACGCGAAGAACTCTCCTGGGAGCGAAATACCACCGTTGGTGCCCGGTTTGACGGGTTTGAGGTTGGTTATCAGCCTGGGCCTTCTCCCGAACACCTTTCCAAGCTCGCTTGCTAGGGTGTCCCCATTGACGGTGGCTATCGCCGAGAACGTTGCGGCCCAGAATATGTCCTGCCGGGTGATCATCTCAACCACTAGGAAGACCACCACCGCGAGACCGTTACCGAGAACATTCCCAAGGCCGCGCACCCTCTCACTCTTTGAGGAAAAACCCCTTCTAACCTTCTCCTCGAACCGGTACTTCGTTGCGGCAACTCCTATCATGAGGAACACCATCATTGCGAGAAACGGGTATACCCCTCCGAGCCATAGGAGGAATATTCCTAGAACAACCGCACCGGCCGCCCCCCTACCGTCGAGAGCATGAAGTCTCAAGGCTACGACGCCAAGGGCTAATACAAATATGGAGCCCGCAGTGAGTGCGTGGGGAGATAGCATTATTGTCACCTCTCTGGGATTTAAGGGGGAGCTTGTGCCCTCTCTTGTTGAACCGGTTGAGAGTAAGCGTTTATTACTCTTTCCCTCGACTATTGTCGAGGACAAATTGGACAGAAGAGGAAATGAGTCAGAAAACTTCGAGCTTGCACACTTCGGTTATGAAAGTTATGTCCATGTGCTCTATGCCCGGTATCTCCTTGGAGATTGCGTTTATTATCCCCTGCATCTTTTTCATATCGCTTTGAGTTACTACGTGGACGACGATGTTGTGGGCTCCTATCGCCTTCTCGATCACTTTGATCTCTTCTATCCCTTTCAGCTTCTCCACAATCTCGTCCAGGTCAACACCTGCTTTGAGGGTTATGCCGAGTATGGCGTGGAGGTAGCCGAGCTTCTCAAAATTAGGAATAACCGTATACTTGATGACAACACCGTTGCGCTCAAGCTTGTCCATCCTGCGCGATATCCTCTGCCTAGTCGTTCCAAGCCTCTCCGCAAGTTCCTTGTACGTCATCCTTGCGTTCTGGGAGAGGAGCTTTATTATCTTGATATCGACCTTGTCGATTTTAGTCCTCATATCGGTCCCCCCTTGTGTTGGTTTTCAGTTTTAAGAATGGGTCGTTCCAGTTATAAAATTTTCGTAAAATTTTCAACATGTTGATATCACCATATAATACGTGTTTCATTCTGTTGAGGTAATAGGGGTGTTACTCGGAAAATTGGGGGTATGCACTTAACTAATTGTTACAAAATTTATGTGATATTAGGAGCAAAAAACCTAATTGTGGTCATTAATTACTTCGTCTTGGGAGTATTTAGGGACCCGGGCCGTCGTTATTCAGGAGATTATTTATCCCGTGATTCTCCCCGCGAAATGTTTATTAAATTTTGGAGATTTCTGTGAACATCCCGATATTGTGTCACCGGTGGTGATAAAATGGAAAGCTTGCAATGTACACTAAAATTGGAAAGAATGCCCTTCTTGAGTCTCTCCGCCCGTTCTTCGGAAGGCCCCTACTGGTAGTGGTTAATGGTAGGAGAGCATTCCTGGTTGATGGGAGCGGTAAAGTAATACCCATTGAATCTCACCTCTCTGAGAACCTTGAGAACGTTGAGGTGTATTCTCTGGAGAAGCTTGAGTTTCTCGAACTCCTCCACCCTTCCAATGGTGCGGAAAAAAAGAAGAGTACTCCATCAGCTGTTGTCTTTAAGTACTCTGCCAGCCTGTCAAATCTCCCCGCGGAGATAGCCCTTCGCGTTGAAGGTGCGGTCCCCAGGATAGTTAAGGGGGCACATTTCTCCGGGATTGCAATCGAGCGCATGGCACTCAATGGCAAGTTGCTCCACGGGGTTACTGGCAGGGACATCCTCAGGCTTCGCGTGAGTGCTAGAGGGTACCCATCTGTAAGCGCTCCGGAGGACGTTCTAAAATCTATCATCTCCGATTTTTTGGGGGAAGAAACCGGTTTTGAGACGAGGGTTATCATGAGGGACTGCAGCTTTGAGGTCGTCCAAAAGGTCCCCCCTGTACGTCTTAGGACTCAGGTTCCTGGATTCCGCTCTGGTAGGGTTCTTGGGGTTCCCCTTCACTCTTCAGATGTATCGGCACCTCGTTTGAACCGGGCGCAGGTCGAGAAGGAGGTGGAAAGGATTCTGAGTGAGGCGGGGGTCGAAGAACTCCTCGATGAGTTAAAGGACGCCTCTAGTGGAAAGGACATTTCCCTCGGCAGGGTTTCCTCCGCCATTAGAGATGCCCTCTCCAGCATGAAGGGAGTTTCCCTCAAGGATGTCCGGCTCTCAGAGGGGGGAAAGGCTGCAGGGTCTTCATTTCCCTTTCCCGCGAGGGCAGGATATCTTTGGAGACCCTTGTGAACTCCATCCGGGAGAAACTCAGGGATGCCGAGAGAACTCTGAAAGCAGGTGGAATGCCCGTCAAAATTGAAAAGGCGCATGCCATCCTAGAAGGAGAATGAAAAGGGTAAAGCTCAGCCCTTCTGGAGTGGGAGGGCGCGCCTTATCCTTGCTATAAGTTCTTCTTTCTTCTCGTTGTCCTCCAATGCAATCTCAAGCACCTGGTCTATTGTCTCGACCGGGATTATCTGTATCTTTGCGGCCTGATCTGGGCCCAAGAAGACGTCTTTTTCGTTCGACTTGGGTATAATCACCGTTTTGATGCCTGCCTCTATTGCCGCCTCTATCTTCGGTGTTGCGCCGCCTATTGGGAGGACTTCGCCGCGGACGCTCAGTGATCCAGTCATTGCCACGTCCTGCCGTATTGGTATCTCTTCAAGTGCTGAGATTACCGCTGTGGCTACGCTTATGCTTGCCGAGTCCCCTTCTACCCCCTCGTAAGTCTGGAGGAACTGGACGTGGATGTCGTACTTGCTGATGTCCTCGCCCTTGTAGCGCTTTATTATCGCTGAAACGTTCTGGACGGCCTCCTTGGCTATCTCACCGAGTTTCCCAGTGACTATTATCTTGCCCTCCTCTTTGCTGGCGGCAGGTGCAACGACTGCCTCTATCGGAAGGACGATACCGCTCTGTTCCCCAATTACTGCAAGGCCGTTCACCCTTCCTATCTCTCCGCCCTCGCTCTTTATGACCTGATATTCCTTCTTGTTCTCGATGTACCAGTCGGCGAGCTGCTTCTCAAGGGGTTTTGCCATCCTCATGGCTTCAAGGACGTCCTCCCTTTCCACGTACTTCTTGCCCTTCTTGACCGCTATGTCTCCAGCTGCCCTAACGATACCGCCGAGGTCACGGAGACGGAGCGTGAGATGTCCTTTTCTGCCGCCCCTTCTTTGGGCTTCCCTGACTATCTCCTCCACAGCTTCCCTCGTGAAATGAGGTATCTTGCCGTCCCTCATGACCTCTTGGGCAACGAACTGGACGAGCTTTCTCCTGTTCTCTATGGTGTCTGGCATCGTTGTTCTCATGTAGACCTCGTAACCGTAGCCCCTTATACGGGAGCGCAGAGCGGGATGCATCTTGTCAACGGTGTCGAGGTTTCCTGCTGCGACGAGGATGAAGTCACAGGGAACGGGTTCGGTTCTCACCATCGCACCGCTGGAGAGCTCGCTCTGGCCGGTTATCGGGAACTTTTTTTCCTGCATTGCTGTGAGGAGGCTCTGCTGCATCTTAAGGGAGAGGGTCGCTATCTCGTCTATGAAGAGGACTCCTTTGTGGGCGCGGTGTATCATTCCCGGCTCAACGCGCTCGTGGGCGGGTGTTCCGAGACCACCACTCTGGAACGGGTCGTGCCTGACGTCGCCAAGCAGTGCCCCGGCATGGGCACCGGTTGCGTCAACGAAAGGGGCCTTTGTTCTGCCGCAGTTGTCTATTAAGAGCTTGGGAACTAGGACGCTCGTGCGGAGGCGCATGTTTGAGACGACCATCATGGTCAGGACGATGACGAAGAGCCCCATCAGAAAGTTTGTGGTGTTTGGGTCGAACATCACAGCCATCATGACCATGAAGACTATCCCAAGGAGGAGGTAGGACTTGAGGTTTTCTTGGCTTTTGGCCTTTTCTCTGTACCTGTCCACTATCCTCCTTCCCTGGCATGCCGGGACGGTCTTTATCCTTGGCATGTTCTCGTCCTCTGAGTTGGGGAACACCAGGACGTCTTCTAGGCTCTCCGTTGGGAGGAGTTCAGCCATGGCCTGGCCAAGCATTGATTTTCCAGTTCCTGGCTCTCCAATCAAGAGGACGTGTCTCTTCTGACCCGCCGCGGTTTTTATAACCTCAACGGCATGTTCCTGCCCTATGACCTGGTCTATGAGCTTATCGGGCACTTTTATATCTTCAGTGGTCTGGAAATCTACTCCCAGCTCGAATCTTTCCCTGTTCTCGGATTCAGTGGTGTTTTGGGGGGTCGGATTCTCTCCCATTGCCATCCCTCTCGCTCTCTCACTCTAGAGTGGGTTTCCTTTGGGTGATTTATAACTTTATCCTCCCGGTATTGTAGGAAAAGCTAAAATACCATCCCGCCCTAACACCAGCGGTGGAGAAAGATGGTGGTGGAAGACCATATAATGTTCACAGCTAAGTATAACGAGTGGAAAGTTGGGGATAAACTTCTGGACGTTGACAAGGATGAGAAAGTTGCCCATTTCCTGGCCAGTGTAGCGAACACCGTGAACGAGAGGATTCCTGGCTACCTAACTGGAGTCGTGAATGTGGCAGGGATAATGAGCCTTGCTGACGAAATCTCAAAGAGGGAGTTTCCAGACGCTGTTGTAACGCTCAAGTCCCCCGCGACATCCAAGAAGCTTGGGAACCTCGTTTATGAGGACGATAAGAAGCTCAAGAAGCTCCTTGTAGATGTTGCGAAGGCTGTACTTGTTAGGGAGACCCTCTCAAGATTCACCCGTGTTTCCTATCCTGAGGAGCCCCTTGGTAAAGTTAAGGTCGTTCTTCCCTTTGCGGAGGATCACGTTAACTTCACGGCGAAGCACGGGAAGTGGATAGTGGTGAAGAGGCTTTTGATAGACCCCGCCACCCAACCGGTGGACATCGCCAGGCTCCTGTCAAGCATAAACGAGACTGTAACCTTTAAGCTCCCCGTCTACGCGGGTATCGACGTTGATGGCATAGAGAACTGGTTCGGTGGCCTTAAAAAGGTGAAACGGGCAGATATCCCCGCGGTGGTTGAGAAGTACCTCCACCTCCAGCCGTCATCATTTGCTCCATCAGAGTTTGAGGAACACGCAAGGGTTTACGCCCTTCGGAAGATGGTCGAGACCGCTGGCCTCCCCTTTGATGTTCCAGTCAAGAGCCTTGAGAAGTACCTTGAGAGGGCCCCATGAAGCCTTTCTGACTTTTACTTATTTATCTTTCACTATTCAAACTAACCTGAGGGTGTGACTATGGCAGGAACAAAAATACGAATCAGGAGAGAGCTCCTTGAATACTTGCTGGAGCTCGCTAAGGAGTTTTATCCCAACGAGTTCGCGGGCTTTCTACGAGAAAAAGATGGGGTGTTTGAGGAAGTTCTCATAGCCCCCGCCGGTCACTTTGGGAGGACCTCCGCTTTCTTTAACACGTGGATGCTCCCCCTTGATGAGAGCATAAAGGGCACCGTCCACTCTCATCCAGACAGCGTCGTCTTTCCTTCCCCCGCTGACAGGTGGTTCTTCTCAAAGTTCGGTGGATTTCACCTCATACTGGGTTATCCATTTGGGTTGGATGATTTTGCTGCTTACGACAGCGATGGAAACCCCGTTGAGGTTGAGGTCATTCCGTGAATTCCGAAAACTACTTAAACATTTTTGGCTATCCTAACACGGTGGGTGGCGTTGGAAGTCAGCAAGAGGGAACAGGAGTATCTTGAAACGATGTACCTTCTCCACAGAAACAAGGGAGTGATCAGGGTTAAGGACATCTCAAAGGCCCTAGGAGTTAAACCGCCGAGTGTCGTGGATGCCTTGAAAAAACTGGACGAAAAGGGACTTGTAGAATATGAGAAATACGACAGGATACTCCTAACCGAGAAGGGAAATGAGATTGCAGAGGGCATCTACGCAAAGCACAGATTTCTTACAAGGTTTTTCGTTGATATCCTCGGAATTCCTCCCGAGATTGCCGAGCAGGACGCATGTGAGTTTGAGCACTACGTCCATGACGTAACCGTTCAGAGAATGCGAGAATTTGCATCTTTCCTCCAGGAGCAGTGCCCATACGTTCTCAAACAGTTTCTCAAGCATAATCTTCCAGAAGAAGAAAAGCTTGAGAAATAAAAAAACCTCAAAAGGCTCCCCCAAGGTATGCAAAATAGGCGGCGAAGATTATGGCCAGTACCCACATTAGTGGGTGCACTTCCTTCCATTTGCCCCTGAAAGCTTTTATTATCGTGTAGCTGATGAATCCAAGGCCTATTCCCACGGATATTGAGTACGTGAATGGTATGGCCATGATAACGAGGAACGCAGGGATTGCATCCGCCGGGTCACTGAAGTCCACTTGTTTTATCGTGCTCATCATGTAGTACCCCACTATCACCAGGGCTGGTGCCGTTGCGAAGGCTGGAATCGCGCCTGCGAGAGGGGCTATGAAAAGTCCTATCGCGAGGAACAGCAGGCCGACGACAAGCGCGGTCATTCCCGTTCTGCCTCCCTCCTCTATTCCGGATGCACTCTCTATGTAAGTGGTCACAGTTGACGTTCCGAGGAGGGCACCTAGGGTGGTTCCAATTGCGTCTGTAAGGAGTATCTTCTCTGAATCTGGTATTTTTCCTTCCTTTGTCAGGTAACCTGCCTTTGCGCTCAGCCCTGTTACCGTTCCGATGGTATCAAAGAAGTCTACCATTAAAAATGCAAATATGACCCCAAGAGCCCCGACATTGAGGAGGCCTTTGAGGTCGAGCTTGAGGAAGGTGTAGCTTACCGTTGGCATTGAGAAGAAATGATGAGGCCACGGCGCCGCTCCGGTGAGCCAGCCGAGCGTTGCGGTGGTTAGGATGGAAATTAAAAGAGCTCCTTTCATACGGTACGCTATGAGGATCGCCGCTAAGAAAAGGCCGAAAAGGAAGAGTAGCCCTGCCTTGCTCACCATAGCGGAGTAGTTCAATCCTGTGAACTGGAGGACACCGCTTTTGGCCGTGGCCGTTATAAAACTCACATCGTTAAGGCCTATAAACGTCAGGAAGAGTCCGATTCCTGCTCCTACCGCGTACTTCTGGCTCATAGGAATCGCGTTTATGACTGCGCTCCTTACCTTGGTCACGCTTAGGACTATGAATATCAGTCCTTCAACGAACACCGCCGCGAGGGCAACCTGCCAGCTGTATCCCATTCCCAATACAACGCTATATGTGAAGTATCCGTTGAGGCCCATTCCTGGCGCAAGAGCGAAGGGCTTCTTTGCGTAGATGCCCATTATTATCGTCGTTATCCCCGCTGAGAGAGCCGTAACCGCTACGAGGGTGTTGAAGGCCCCTTTTCCCATAGCGACGCTTAGTATTGATGGATTCACAAAGAGAATGTATGCCATCGTCATGAATGTGGTTATGCCCGCGAGTATCTCGGTTCTCATATTTGTTCCATATCTTTCGAATTCGAAGTACTCCTCAAACCATCCCATGTGAGCACCTCCTCTTATTGACGTTTTAGTGCATAATAAATGGCTTTTTAAGGTTTTTTTTAACATTTTAATGTTAAACATTTCGGTCGAGAACTTTCCTTGCATGAACCTCCTTGAAATGCCTAAACTCTGGGGTCTCTTGGAACTTCTATAAAAACCTTTTGCCAGAACCGAAAAATTTATAAGATGAATTAGCGAAAGATTTAAAAGGAAATGCCCTTTTGGGGTGGGGCTATGAAGAAGTTAGGTAAGGTTTCTCATTATGCAAAGCAGGGGTTCCTAATACTCCGGACGACTCGTGTGCCCAATCTCAACGATAGGATTGTTGATAAGAACCTCGTCTTCGTTGGCACGGTTAAGGATGTCTTTGGTCCTGTTAACGCTCCTTATGTGGCCATAAAACCGCGGGTCAAGAATCCCACAGATTACATTGGTTCCCTCCTCTACGTCGATGACAGGAGGGTTTCTAAGGGTAATACTCGTGATAAGAGGCGCAAGGACTCGCGGAAGAAGCGCCCCGCCCCCAGAAGGAGGGGGTGAGAACCTTTGGCTGAAAAGCGGGTCTGTCCGGTTTGTGGATCTACTGAGTTCTTCTATGATAGAAGTAGAGGGGAGCTCGTTTGCAAGGTCTGCGGCTACGTGATAGAGGACAACATTGTTGATGAGGGGCCTGAGTGGCGTGCCTTTGAGCCGGGTCAGAGGGAGAAACGTGCCAGAACCGGGGCGCCCATGACACTCATGATCCATGACAAGGGCCTCTCAACTGATATAGACTGGCGCGACAGGGATATCCACGGCAACCAGATCAGCGGTATGTACAGGAGCAAGTTGAGAAGGCTCCGCATGTGGCAGCGCAGGATGCGCATAAACGACGCCGCCGAGCGTAACCTTGCCTTTGCCCTCAGCGAGCTCGATAGGATGGCCGCCCAGATGAGGCTTCCGCGGAGGGTTAAGGAATCCGCCGCGGCCCTTTACAGAAAGGCCGTGATGAAGAAGCTCATCCGCGGGCGCTCCATTGAGGGGATGGTTTCCGCCGCGCTCTACGCGGCGTGCAGGATGGAGGGCGTTCCAAGGACCCTTGACGAGATTGCGCGGGTTTCCAAGGTTACAAAGAAGGAAATCGGCAGGAGCTACCGTTTCATGGCTAGGGGTCTCAATCTGAACCTCCGCCCCACCAGCCCTATAGACTACGTCGACCGCTTTGGAGATGCCCTGAATGTTACTGCAAAAACAAAGAGGCGCGCCAAGGAGATACTTAACGAGGCTATAAGAAGGGGTATAACCAGCGGAAAGGGACCCACGGGACTTGCTGCAGCGGCGCTCTACGTGGCCTCTTTACTGGAAGGGGAGAAGAGAACCCAGCGCGAGGTAGCGGAAGTTGCCAACGTTACCGAGGTCACCGTTAGGAACCGCTATAAAGAGCTCGTAGACAAGCTCAACATTAAAGTTCCCATATGAGGGATGCACTTGCTCGTGGCCGTCGTGAGCGACACCCACGTTGGGGACAAAGCAAAGTCCCTTCCTATCCCTTTTCTTAATAAACTCCGTGCTTCCTCACCCGACCTTATACTCCATGCGGGGGACATTACTTCGCACACGGTGCTTGAAGAGCTCGAGGAGATTACCCCAGTCGTGGCCGTCCGGGGCAACGTTGATCATCTTCATCTCCCGGAGGAGAAAGTGGTGGAGGTGGGAGATGTAAGTATTGGAATGGTACACGGTCACCAGTTCTTCAGCCTGAACTCCCATTTTTTGGCGCTCAAAGCTATGGACATGGGGGTGGACGTTCTGGTCTTTGGGCATACCCACCGTTTTTACTTTGAGCCCCTCTCCTTGCATGGTAGAAGGGTATACCTTCTGAACCCGGGGTCTCCCATGTTTCCGCGTTATGATTCCCCCGGCTTTGCCCTGCTCAGGACGGACGGAAAAGAGGTCGACGTCAGAAGGATAGAACTGTGGTGAAACAAAAACAGGTAGGAAAAGAAAGGGGCATCAGCTCCTGATAGCGAGCTTGATGTCCTCGGCCTTGACGGTCTTCCTGCCCGCGTGGTGGGCGAGCTCGACTGCCTTCTTGGAGATCTCTATGGCCTTCTCCTCAAGGTGCTCGGCAAGAACCTTGGCGGCATCCTCGCTAACGCGCGGAGCGCCGGCCTTCCTAATAAGCCTATCAACCGGGGCAATCGGCAACTCAGCCATTCCTTACACCTCCTTCCAGTGCTTTAAATGACTACTGCAGTTTATTCTAAGGCTAAAGCGATATATAAACTTTTCGGAAAACCTCCCCTCTGGAGTCGGTATTGTCCCCTCATCGGACTGGGAGAGATAGAAATTCAGAGTCTCCATGTCTCCACCGGGTAGGTGTTCCAATCCCCCCGCTGTGGATTTTTTTGTTTAAGTCCGTTTAATGCTCATCAAAGTCCCAGAAGGCGTTGAAATGGACATATTTGGACCGCATGATTTTTATAATGTTCTTCCCAATACAGGGTTTACCTGGAGGTGAAAAGCATGGTTGAAAAGTTTGATAAGATATACGACTACTACGTAGACAAATCCTACGAGCCGAACCCCAAGAGAGACGTTATCGCCGTCTTCCGCATAACTCCTGCGAAGGGCTACACGATTGAGCAGGCTGCTGGAGCGGTCGCCGCCGAGAGTTCGACCGGAACATGGACGACGCTCTACTCATGGTACGAGCAGGAGAGATGGGCAGACATGTCGGCCAAGGCATATCACTTCACGGACATGGGCGACGGCAGCTGGATGGTGAGGATAGCTTATCCAGAACACATATTCGAGGGGGGCAACACCCCCGGCTTCCTCGCAAGTGTAGCCGGAAACGTCTTCGGGATGAAGCGCGTTGAGTGGCTCCGCCTTGAAGACATCCATCTCCCCGAGAGGTTCCTGCGCAACTACCCCGGTCCCCAGTTTGGTATCGAGGGAGTTAGGAAGAAGCTTGAAATCTATGACAGGCCCCTTTACGGTGTTGTCCCGAAGCCCAAGGTGGGCTACTCCCCGGAGGAGCTCTACAAGTTGGCTCTCGACCTATACCTCGGCGGTGCCGACTACATCAAGGACGATGAGAACCTTACGAGCCCCTGGTACAACCGCTTCGAGAAGCGCGTTGAGGTCGTTACCAAGGCGATGGAGAAAGCTGAAAACGAGACCGGCGAGAAGAAGACCTGGTTCGCCAACATAACCTCTCCTATACTTGAGATGGAGCAGAGGCTTGAGCTCCTCGCAGATTACGGAGTCCCGCACGCGATGATAGATGTGGTTGTTCTTGGCTGGGGTGTTCTCGACTACATAAGAGATCTTGCCGAGGACTACGGGATAGCGCTTCATGCCCACAGGGCCATGCACACGGCCTTCGCTAGACACCCGCTCCACGGCATCTCGATGTTCGTCCTCGCGAAGCTCTACAGGGTAATCGGTGTCGACCAGCTGCACATTGGAACCGCCGGTGCCGGTAAGATGGAGGGCGAGAAGTGGGAGGTCATCCAGTACAAGCGCATAATCACCGAGAACCACTACGTCCCGGACGAGAACGACGTCTTCCACCTTGAACAAAAGTTCTACCACATAAAGCCAGTCTTCCCGACGAGTTCTGGCGGTCTTCATCCGGGCAACATCGAGCCCGTCATAGACGCCCTTGGGAGGGACATCGTCCTCCAGCTCGGTGGCGGAACCATGGGGCACCCTGATGGGCCGAAGGCAGGAGCTATGGCGGCTAGGCAGGCGATAGATGCAATAATGCAGGGAATCCCCCTCGACGAGTATGCAAAAACGCACAAGGAACTTGCAAGGGCCCTGGAGAAATGGGGCCACGTTACGCCTGTTTGACCTCATCCGCCTTTTGTTTCATTTTCTATTGTTTTGCTGATGTAGCTCGCTATCTGTCCGGTGCTGCTGTTGACGTTCTTCCCTGCCATCTCAGCTGCTTCTCTCACGTACCTCACCACGAGCATGACCATCGTAAGCGCCACCGCCAGCATCATTAGGTATTCTATGGCGGCTTGAGCCTTTCTCACCCCCTTCACCCCTGACATCCATACGCTCGGATAGTACTTAAGGTTTTGTATGCCCACCAAGAAAAAGGGGAGATAGAACGGGGAGTTAGTAAAGCATGACTTCAAAGCCCAGTTCGCTCAGCAGGTCGGCCAGTTCCTCGCTGTCGACGTAGACCAGAAGGTGGTGGTTCCCGAGGGTTCCGTCGAGGAAGTCGGGGGCATCGTCTATCCTAAGCTTCATCTGTGTTCTGCACCTGTTCTCGCTCTTTTCGCGCTCTACTACTTTCACTCCCGCTACTACGGCCTTTCTTCCTCTTATCTTCATGAGTGATGCCCTTCCCTTTGGCAGTTCCACCTCCACACCAACGCCTATTCCGCTCTCAAAGTGGGTCCGCAGGTAGTATCTGCCGATCAGCGGTGCCGTGCAGTGGGCAAGGATTATGTGGTTCATTCCGTAGTCCGCTACGTTTCCCATGAAGGCGGGTTTGTTGAAGAACTTCCTGACTATCATCATGCCGAGGAGGGCGTTCATCTCGCCTTCGCACGCTGCAGGAATGCCCTCCGCGTTGAATATCGCCAGGGCGAGGCACGGCGTTGTTTTAATCTTGCCTATGAGGTCAAAGCATCCTATTGAGAAGCCCTCCAAGTTGTAGTCCTCGATTATCCTTTTAAGCGCAAGGTAAACCCTCCCAACCCTAGCGAAGTCCTCTTCCGTCGGTTCCTTTATTCCCATCGCCCTCTTGACTATCTCCCCGAGGACGGCCCTGCCTTCTTCTTCGCTTATCTTATCGTAGTACTCGTAGAACTTCTTTAGGCTTATGTGGGTGTATGGGAGCTCAAACCTCTCGTTGATGAGCCAGGGGGAAACTCTGCCTATGAGACCAAGTCTCATCTTCAGGAACTTCTCCAGCGTCTCTTCCATGTCGCCGTAGCCCAGGAGGGCCGCCTTCAGCTCGTTCCTGTCCTTGACGAGGGTGGAGGGGATTATCCTGTCCCTGAAGTACTCCCTCAGCTCTATCCCAGCTGCCAGAGAGTTGTTGAACGGGTCTCCGTAGATTATAGTGGGCCTCCTGAACACCGCGAACTCCTTGAGGACCCCCTCCGTTCCGCCGGTGAGGGGGTACAGAACGAGGGCATCGACCTCATTGAAGTTTACCTCGGCCTTTGCCTCCTTGAAATCTGCCTTGCTTGTTATGAAGAAGCCGCCGAGGACATCGAACTCCTGGGCCAGCTCGGTTAAGAACTCGGAGGCCTTCTTCTCGAAATCCTTTGGATTTGCAAGTTCACTTATCCCGAAAACAACTCCTACCTTCATTTTTTCACCTTTAGTTAGTTGGATGGTCTGTTATAATAGCGTTGCGGTAGAGAGAAAAATTTATAAATCCTCTCTTCACGATATCAGTGGTGCCCCGGTGGCTCAGCCTGGCAGAGCGGCCGCTTGGTAAGCGGCAGGCCGCGGGTTCAAACCCCGCCCGGGGCTCCATAAGGACTTTTCTGAAGAGGTATCACGAAGGGAGTGGAGTTTTCCCGTGTTATGGGACTTATCTATTGAGGAATTTACACATTGTTGTCAATTCCCCAAGAGTTTACTCAAACTATATGTTCTGATAAGTGTGTGGCTCTTCTGTACTTCCGTTGAATTGAGAATTCGCTCTTTTTCATAACCAATTCTTTCTGAGGATTAAGGGAATCAATGTCTTTGCTATCCATACCGCATACCGTCTGATGATTCCCCTGTTGTACCACAAAATTTATAAGCCAACTCTGGCGATGGCTATACGGGCATGGGGCCGTGGGGTAGCTTGGCCTATCCTTCCGGCTTCGGGAGCCGGGGACCCGAGTTCAAATCTCGGCGGCCCCACCATTCAGCCCTTGCTTACGCAAGCGCTGGCGGAATTGTTTTGGTTCTTGCCCCTGAAGTTCGTTAATGTTCATGGGATTAATTATTTCTGGACCATTTATCCAACAAGTTTTTATACTCTTTCTCCCACTTTTCCTGGACAAATAATCCAGGTGATGAAACGTGAAGAAGGCTCCGTTTACTGTGCTGGTGTTTATTCTGCTCCTGGGGATGGTCTTTGCGGCAGGGTGCATTGGTGGAAACTCAACCCAGAGTTCCACCAAGTCCTCTCCAGCCCCTTCAACGACATCATCAAAAGTCCTTTCCACAACAACCTCTGAGCCCTTAACCAGCAGTACGACCATTACTGCGACTTCTTCCTCATCTTCGACAACCACTTCCTCATCATCGAGCCAGTCACCTACCACGACGACTTCGGCCTCAACTACAACATCCTCCACGTCTACCCAGGGGTATTATCCTATCACAATAAAGGACGATCTCAACAGGACCGTTACGATCACCAAAGAACCTGAGAGGGTCGTTACTCTCGCCCCGTTCATAACGGAGGATCTCTACTACCTAGGCCTCTTTGATAGAGTCGTGGGTGTAACTAACTACGACGACTTCCCGCCCGCGGTCGCTAACGTTTCCAGGGTTGGTGGCTACGGTAAGTACGCCAACCTTGAGCTCATTGCCAACCTCTCCCCAGACCTCATAATCGCAGATACCTATTCCCAGCCTATCCTCAGCAGTCTTGAGAAGATAGCCCCGGTGATAGTCGTCCGCGCCCACACAATGGACGACGTTTCGAGGGTTCTTGAACTCCTTGGGAAGGTCTTCAACTGCGAGGATAAGGCGAAGGAGGTTGTTACCACATTTCAGGCTAAGGTCAACGAGATAAGCTCCACTGTAAAGGACGAGCCTAAGGTTAAGGTCTTCTATGTCGTCTGGGGTAACCCGCTGATGACAGCCGGTGGCGACAGCTTCATTAGTTCCTTGATCTCCCTTGCTGGAGGCATTAACGTCTTCAACGACACCACTGGCTGGCCCTCGGTGAGTGATGAGCAGGTTCTCGCCAGGAACCCCGATGTCATAATCCTAACTCCTCACTGCGGAATGAGTGTTGAAGATGCCTTCAAGGAGTTCGCGGGGACAAGTGCAGCGGCAAACGGGAAGATCTATATGATTGAAAACGAAAACGACCTCATACACCCCAGTCCAAGGCTCCTCATCGGGCTTGAGACCCTTGCGAAGCTCCTGCATCCCGATGCGTTCAAGGAGAAATATCCTCTCACCATAACTGACTTTGAGAACAGGACGGTTACCATCCGGAAAGAGCCTCAGAGGATAGTCTCCCTTGCACCGAGCATAACGGAGACCCTCTTCTATCTTGGTGCTGGAAACAAGCTCGTTGGGGTAACTGATTATGCCGACTGGCCGGCTGCGGTGAACAACATAACCCGCATTGGCGGTTACGGTAAGTACGCCAACCTTGAGCTCATTGCCAACCTCTCCCCAGACCTCATAATAGCCGACGACTTTTCACTTCCAATCTTGGATCAGCTTGAGAAGATAGCCCCAGTCATAATCGTGGCCCCGAAGGACATCGACGGAATCTACCGCCAGATTGAGCTCTTAGGAGAGGTAACCAACAGGAAAGAGCAGGCCGACCTCGTCATCGGTGAGATGAAGGGAGAGATCTCCTACGTCGAATCTAAGGTTGCGAACCTCACGAGGCCGAGGGTCTTCTTCATCCTCAGCGCCTACGGCGGCGAGTACTGGACCGCCGGAAAAGACACCTTCGTCAACGATATTATCGACATCGCGGGTGGAAAGAACATCTTCGACGATATCAGTGGGTGGGGTAAGCCGAGCGAGGAGCAGGTTCTTGCGAGGGACCCGGAGGTAATAATCCTCCTCCCAACGGCGGGTATAAATGCCTCTCAACTCTGCGACGGGCCTTTCGCCTCGACAACCGCGGTTCAAACCGGAAGGATATACACGCCCAGCAACGCCGACCCCTACCTGCGGCCGAGCCCAAGGATAATTGAGGCAATTGACGAGATGGCCCGCTTCCTGCACCCTGAGGCCTTCGGCCTGCATGTGAACTCGACCGTCTGTAAGGTTGCAACAAGCACGGGCTGAACATGCTTTTGTTTTTCCTTTTCCGTTTGGTCTTTGGTCTATTTTGTTACCCTGTTTTTTCATATATCCTCATGCAATATCGTACTCCCCTGATTTTCAGGTGTTTATAGAACTCATAGAAACTCATTTAAAACCACTTTGGGATATATACCTCGGTGTGCCGGTATGGAGTTCCGAAAGATACAGTTTACCGGAAGGAGCTCATATATAATCTCACTCCCAAAGGCATGGGTTCTTGAGAACGAACTCAAGCAGGGTGACACAGTACCCCTGAACATAAACCCCGATGGGAGTATAACGATTTTTCCCAGAAAGCCCAGGGAGGTTAGTGAGAAAAAAGTCCTGACAGTGTCCAAGGAGTTCTCCCCTGACATGGCGGTTAGACTAGTCATATCTGCATACATCCAGGGGTACGACACCCTTGAGGTAATCTTTGCGGAGGAGATGCCCTTCTACAAAGTCAAGCTCAGGAAGGTTCTCCAGAGCCTTCCAGGTGTCGAGATAATACTTGATGAACCCCAGAGGATTATAGCGAAGAGCCTCCTTGATGAGGAGGAAGTAAACCTCTCCGAGATACTCCGCAGGATACGCTCAATAGTCCTTTCCATGATAGGTGACCTTGAACTCCTCGTTGAAAACCCCGGCGAGGAGGAGATACTAGGGGACATAAACGACCTTGAAAACGAGCTCGATAGGTTCTACTTCCTCGTGATCAGGACTGTCAGCAGGCTAATGAGTCAGAGGGCCCTGGGGGAAGAGAGTGGCATTATAAGGCGGAGCTTTGACATGATAGGGATTCTCTTCGTTGTTCGCAACGTTGAGCGCATAGGCGACCACCTCACTCGTATAGCTGGCAATCCTGAGCGTCTCGACTTCAAGCGGCTTAAAAACCTCTTTGTTGAGGTCATGGACCGCGTTGAGGACAGGGACCTCAAAAAGATAGATCGCATCATGCTCGAACTTGGCAGGCTCATCAAGGAGATAGATTCTAAGGAATCAGCTGCTAAGGAGAGCTACCGCAGGATCCTTGAATATCTGGAGAACATCGGGGAGACGATAATAAACATGGCGATAGGCTGAGGAGGTGATTCTATGAAGGTTATAATGACAACGAAGGTTGATCTGGCATCGATGAACATAATGGAGAAGCTAATTGAGAACTTTGGCTTTGATGAAACCGGGGAACTCTTTGATGGCAATCCCGTGTTCAAAAAGGGGGACACTCTCATACTGATGACCAACGAGGAGATGATATACTATGATGGCCTGGACACTTCCATAGAGCAGCAGCTCGGACTAAAGCCGGAGATCATAGCCTTTGCCTCCAGGCACTCCAGCAAGCAGAAACTCCCGGCACTGACCACACACGTTACCGGCAACTGGGGAGAGGCTATGTATGGTGGAAAGGATGGCAGTTTGGCCGTGGCACACCCCATTGCGATGAAACTCGCCCTGACCAAGCTCAACGAGCTCAACGACCTTGGCTGGACAGTTTGCTACGAGGCGACCCATCACGGGCCGAGTGAACTGGATGTTCCGAGCTTCTTCATTGAGATAGGCTCAAGCGAAGAGGAATGGGTGAACGAGAGGGCAGGGGAGATACTGGCTGAGACTATCGTATACGTCCTTGAGAACTTTGATAAAGTACCGCGTGGGAAGTTCCGGACTGCCCTCGGTATCGGAGGTGGACACTACGCCCAGAAGGAGACTGCAGCATCCTTGGAGACTGACTTGGCGTTCGGCCACATTCTCCCCAAGTACGCCCAGCCGGTGGGGGAGGAGATGCTCTTAAAGGCCATAGAACGAACCAGTGAGGGAGTTGATGTCATCTACACCGACTGGAAGGGAAGCAAGGGAGAAACAAGGCAGCTTGCTAGGAGTCTGGCCGAAAAGCTGGGGTTAGAGTTTATTAAGGGCTGAAGGTCATGACGAAAGGTTTAAAGCGTTCAACGTCAATATAACCCAGCATTGGGGGTTGATTGGCTAACTTTATATACTTTGAACCTGCATTTGGTTGCAGGTGTTAAATTACACCCGGAGGGTCGGAAGATGTTGAAACTGGTTGAAGATGCTATGAACAAGGCCGCTTCAGTTCCCGCTGGAACGGGAAATGCTCCTGCAGCCCAGCCCATGGGCCAGAGCGACATTGATGAGGAGCTCAAGAAGCTTCTGGAGCAGATTCAGGCGAAGATATACGTCGTCGGTGTTGGAGGTGCCGGCTGCAACACCATAAACAGGATGATGCAGGTTGGAATCCAGGGGGCCAAAATAATAGCCGCCAATACCGATGCGCAGGACCTTCTCAAAATACAGGCGCACAAGAAGATACTCCTCGGTAAGGAGCTCACCAAGGGCCTTGGGGCAGGCAACAACCCTAAGGTTGGAGAAGAAGCAGCCAAAGAGAGCGAGAGGGAAATTCGGGAAGCCATAGAAGGCGCCGACATGATCTTCGTAACCTGCGGTCTCGGCGGTGGAACTGGAACTGGAGCCGCCCCTGTTATTGCCGAAATGGCAAAGAAGATGGGTGCCTTAACAGTATCAGTAGTTACGCTCCCGTTCACAGTTGAAGGAATCAGGCGCATTAAGAACGCTGAGTACGGCCTTGAGAGGCTGAGGAAGGCCAGTGACACGGTTATAGTAATCCCGAACGACAAGCTCATGGAGGTTGCCCCGAACCTGCCGATACACATGGCCTTCAAGGTGTCGGACGAGATACTCGTCCAGGCAGTCAAGGGCATAACAGAGCTCATCACCAAGCCCGGTCTCGTTAACCTCGACTTCAATGATGTAAGGGCTGTCATGAAAGACGGTGGAGTTGCTATGATAGGCATCGGTGAGAGCGACAGCGAGAAGCGCGCCATGGAAGCCGCCCAGCAGGCTCTCAACAGTCCACTCCTCGACGTTGATATCAGTGGTGCTAAGGGCGCTTTGATAAGCATCAGCGGAAGCGACGTCAAGCTCGAGGAGGCCCAGCAGATCATAGAGCTCGTAACGAGCAAGCTCGACCCAGAGGCTCAGGTCATTTGGGGCATCCAGCTTGACGAGGAACTTGAGAAGATGATAAGGATCCTCCTTGTTGTCACTGGTGTCAGCTCCCCGTACGCCGTTGCTGAGGAGGAGTCCTCCCCGTATGAAAGTGAAGAGCGCAGGGTGATAAAACTCGGCGTTGAGGAATTCTGATATTCAACCGTTACCTTTTTATTTGACTTTCTGAGTTTACCCATAGGTCGGTTTATGTTACGTTAACGCAAAGCTGTGAGGTGTTTGCCATGGCCGAGAGCATGGGGGAGAAGATCAGGAACTTCCTCACCGAATCCAGAAGGGTTCTAATGGTAACGAGGAAACCGAGCTGGAAGGAGTACAAGATGGCATCTAAGATAACTGGAATTGGTATGATAGTTATCGGCACCATCGGTCTCCTGATAACCATCCTGGGTTATCTCATCACGGGTTCTGGCCTGTGAGTGGGGTTGATAACATGAGCGAGGGCAGGATCTTCACGGTCAGGGTCACAGTGGGGCAGGAGGAGACCACAGCCAAGCTGATATACAGCAAGGTTAATACCTACAACCTTCCGATTTATGCCATACTCGCCCCCTCTAAGGTCAAGGGGTACATATTCGTTGAGGCCCCCAGTAAGAGCGCCGTTGACGAGGCTATTAAGGGGATAAAGCACGCTAAGGGTACCCTTCCCGGGGAGGTTCGCTTTGAAGAGATAGAGCACTTCCTTGAGGAGAAGCCCGCTGTGAGCGGCTTCGAGCCCGGTGACATCGTTGAGCTCATTTCCGGCCCGTTCAAAGGGGAGAAAGCTAAGGTCATCAGGGTTGACGAGGCCAAGGACGAGATAGTCGTCGAGCTCATAGGTGCCATCGTCCCGATACCGGTCACAGTTAGGGGCGAATACGTTAGACTTATAAGCAAACATCAAAAGGAGTGAAAGGTCTGCTCAATAAGCGTGAATTTGAGAGGTGAGAAAAATGGCTCAGGTCGTTGAAGTGCTCGTTGAGGGAGGAAAAGCTTCACCCGGACCCCCGCTTGGTCCGGCAATTGGTCCGCTCGGACTCAACGTTAAACAGGTCGTTGACGAGATCAACAAGGCCACCAAAGACTTTGAGGGGATGCAGGTTCCCGTCAAGATCATTGTCACTGATCCAAAAAAGAAGACCTTCGAGATCGAGGTCGGTATTCCACCGGTCAGCCAGCTCATAAAGAAGGAGCTCGGCATCGCCAAGGGCTCCAGTGAGGCTGGTCACACCGTCGTGGGCGACCTCAGCATGGATGCCGTTATAAGGATCGCCAAGGCGAAGATCGACCAGATGCTTGCACCGAACATCAAAGCCGCTTCGAAGGAGGTCATCGGTACCGCTCTCAGCCTTGGTGTCACAGTCGAGGGCAAGGACCCCAGGGAAGTTCAGAAGGAGATCAATGAGGGAGTTTATGACGAGCTCTTTGCGAAGGCTGAGGAGGCCGAGTGAGGCCTCTTTTCCTTCCCGGATTTGGGGAAAAGTTTAAAAAGACCTTCTTTTACGCATCTTTGATTCTTAGACTGGCTTGTTAAAATCAGATGAACGAAAAAGGAGGGCTGTAAAGTGGCCTTCGACAGGCAGAAAATCGTGGAAGCGGTGAAGGAGGCGAAGGCCCGAGCTAGGGAAAAGCCGCGTCACTTCACACAGACCGTCGAGATGGCAGTCAACCTCAAGGATATAGACCTGAAGAAACCGGAGAACAGGTTCAAGCTTGAGGTTGTGCTGCCCCACGGTCGTGGGAAAGAACCAAAAATCGCGGTCATCGCTGATGGTGCCGTCGCGGAGGCGGCTAAAAAGCTCGGGCTTGATGTGATTAGTGGGGAGCAGCTTGAAGAGCTCGCGAAGAGCCCTAGGGAAGCCAGAAAAATAGCCAAGAACTACGATTTCTTCATTGCAGCGGCCCCACTGATGCCGAAGATAGGTAAGTACCTCGGTAGATACCTCGGTCCAAGGAACAAGATGCCGCAGGTCGTTCCGCCGACCATGACCAACCTCGAGCCGATCGTGGAGAGGCTCAAGAAGACGGTTAGGATACAGCTCAAGAACAACCCGGTTATTCACACCAGGATAGGCACTGAGGACATGGACGACGAGAAGCTCGCGGAGAACGCCGAGGCGGTTCTCAACGCCGTTCTTGGGAAACTGGAGCGCGGCGAGAACCAGGTTCGCTCAGTGTACGTCAAGACCACTATGGGACCGGCCGTTAAGATGGAGAGGTGAGGGAGATGGCCCACGTAGCCGAGTGGAAGAAGAAGGAAGTTGAAGAGCTCGCCGAGCTCATCAAGAAGTACCCAGTGATAGCCCTCGTCGATGTGGCCGGTGTTCCGGCGTACCCGCTGAGCAAGATGCGCGACAAGCTCAGGGAACACGCACTCCTCAGGGTCAGCAGGAACACTCTCATCGAACTCGCCATAAAGAGGGCCGCTCAGGAGCTTGGAAAGCCGGAGCTTGAGAAGCTCATCGACCACATTCAGGGAGGTGCCGGAATCCTCGCCACTGATATGAACCCGTTCAAGCTCTACAAGCTCCTTGAGCAGAGCAAGACCCCCGCCCCTGCAAAGGCGGGTGCGGCCGTCCCTCACGACGTTGTGATTCCGGCCGGACCAACCTCACTCGCTCCGGGTCCACTTGTCGGTGAGATGCAGGCCCTTGGAATTCCGGCGAGAATCGAGAAGGGTAAGGTCAGCATTCAGAAGGACTACACCGTCCTTAAGGCTGGCGAGGTTATAACCGACCAGCTCGCGAGGATCCTCAACGCCCTTGGTATCGAACCCCTTGAGGTCGGTCTCAACCTGCTCGCCGCCTACGAGGACGGGCTCGTCTACACTCCGGACGTTCTGGCCATAGACGAGGAGACCTACATCAACATGCTCCAGCAGGCATACATGCACGCGTTCAACCTCTCAGTCAACACTGCCTACCCGACCAAGCAGACCATCGAAGCCATCATCCAGAAGGCGTTCCTTGGAGCGAAGAACGTTGCAGTCGAGGCTGGATACATCACCAGGGACACTGTGGAGGAGGTCTTTGGCAGGGCAATACGTGCCGTCCTGCTCATAGCGCAGAACCTGCCTGAGGATCTGCTCGACGAGAAGACCAAAGAACTTTTAAACGCCCAGGCACAAATGGCAGTTGCCGCTCCTCAGCCGACCGAGGAGAAGGTTGAGGAGGCGGAGGAAGAAGAGGAAGAAGAGGAAGCCTCTGAAGAGGATGCGCTCGCTGGACTGGGCGCGCTCTTCGGCTGATTTCGTTTCCCTTGGATCCCTCAACAGATGAATAAAAAGAAAAAATGAAGATGATTGGAGGTGTGAAAAATGGAGTACGTGTATGCCGCTCTGCTGCTCCACGCCGCTGGTAAGGAGATAACTGAAGAGAACCTTAAGAAGGTCCTTGAGGCCGCCGGTGTCGGCGCCGACGAAGCCAGGATAAAGGCCCTCGTTGCCGCCCTTGAGGGCGTCAATATCGATGAGGTCATCGAGAAGGCCGCCATGCCGGTTGCCGCTCCGGCTGCTGTTGCCGCTGCTCCGGCTGCTGCTGAGGCTCCGGCTGAGGCCGCCGAGGAAGAAGAGGAAGAGGAAGAAGAGGAAAAGGAGGAAGAGGCTCTCGCCGGTCTCGGCGCCCTCTTCGGCTGAAGCCTCTTCCCTTTATTTTCGCCACTTTTCTTTTGGATTCATGCCTTCTGTTGTTGTCCTTCTCTGGTGGTTCTTGCTTGATAATTTGAATAATTTGACGGATATATTACAAAATCCGCTCTTGAGTTAAAGCTTCAGTTATGAAAAGAAAAAGAGGGTTCTTTCACAGAGATTTCTTCTTTCTCTTCGATAGCGCTATTCTTGTGCTCCCCTGATAGTTTCCGCGGTAGGGATTCCTTGCTGGCCCGTCCAGCCGTATGAACGCTATTTGGACGAACCTCTCTCCGTACTCAAGTTCAACCGGTTCGTTCGATGCATTAAACAGCATGAGGGTGAGGTTCCCATCCCATCCGGGATCGACCCACGCAAACGACCCCAGTAAGCCTTCCCTCGCGAGGCTGCTTCTTATCTTCATATCGCCCATAACGTCGTCGGGAAGTTTTACCCTCTCCAATGTCAGGACGAGTGCGTGGGTCTTGGGAGGAATTATGAACTTGCCCTCCTTCTCTACGTCTATCAGTTTGCCGTTAATGTGCGCCTCTTTCCCTACCCTGAGGTCGTAACCCGCAGGTTGAAGTGATTCCTTTGAGAAGGGTTCTATTAAAATTTCTTTTTCGATTTTCCAGTCCGGCAACAGCATCTCAACCACCGCAAGGTTTATTTTGTCCCCTCTTAAAACAGTTCCGAAGGGCCCGTGGCCTAGGGGATATGGCGCCGGCCTTCGGAGCCGGTCTCCGCGGGTTCGAATCCCGCCGGGCCCGCCATAACAGCCCTTTCTGACGAAAGCGCTGGCGGAATGTTGTTAACTGTTTTATAGAGCAAATGCAGTAGGATTTTCTTTTTGAAGGGTTGTTTTAAGAGTGAGAACTCTTAAAATGCTCCCTTAGGGTGGTTTAACTCAAAAATCGACGCTCTATGGGCGTCAAAAGAAAGATAAACCTTTTCTAAGGGGTTCTTATCTGAGTTGTTCTCCTCCTGAAACAGGCACATATAGTGCAAAATCCTCATGTACGGCCTTTTCTAAAAGGAGCTACGAACTTTTGGTAAAGCTTTTTCCAAAAGCTTGATCGCGAAGTTTGATCAAGGTCGGTGGTTCTTTTTCAAAATTGCTGTTTTCTGAGGATTTCCTTGTGAACATAATTAGTGAATTCACAATTATTGCCCAAGTGAACAAGAGTTTCTGCCACTTTGACGCCCTTCGGGCGTCGATTTGCTGGGTCAGGGGAATAGAAGAAAAAGAGCAAATTAATTCCCGAGCGCTTTCGTTAGAAAGGCCTCACGGATACAACCTGCTCGGCGTCCTCGGGAAGAGAGTTGCCCAGCGGACGTGGTCGAGCTTGAGCACCCACGCTACCAACCTCTCAAGGCCGAGGCCAAAGCCGCTGTGCGGGACGCTGCCGTACTTCCGGAGGTCGAGGTACCACTCGTAGTTCTTCGGATCCATTCCCTCCTCGATTATCCTTTCTACGAGCTTGTCGTAGTTGTCCTCACGCTGACTTCCGCCGATGACCTCGCCGTACCCCTCGGGGGCAAGCATGTCCGCCGCTAAGACCTTCCTCGGGTCTTCGGGGTCCTCCTTCATGTAGAATGCCTTGATGCCCTTCGGGTAGCCGTAGACGAAGAACGGGGCCTCGAACTCCTGGGTGAGAATCCTCTCCTCATCCGCTCCCATGTCCTCGCCCCACTCTATCTCAACACCCTTGCTCTGGAGTATGTCGATGGCCTCGTCGTAGCTTATCCTCGGGAAGGGCGGGACGGCGTTCTTGAGGGTCTTCAGGTCATCCTTGCGGTAGAGCTCAATCTCGCTCTTCCTCAACTCAAGCGTTCTCTGTACCATGTAGCTTACCAGCTCTTCCTCAACCTTCATGATGTCCCAGAGATCCATCCAGGCCGCTTCAAGCTCAAGGTGCCAGAACTCTGTGAGGTGTCTCCTCGTCCTGCTCTTCTCGGCCCTGAAGCTCGGGGTGAGCGACCAGACCTTCTCAAGGCCGAAGATAGCCGTCTCAAGGTAGAGCTGGGCGGACTGACTAAGGTAGGCGGTTTTGTCGAAGTATTTGAGCTTAAAGAGCGTCGCGCCTCCTTCCACGGCACCGGTGACAAGTATCGGCGGGAAGACCTCGTACCAGCCGTCCTGGAGGAGCCACTCTCTAGCCGCCTGCATCATGGTGCCCTTGACCTTCATTATCGCGGCGACCTTGGGGGAGTGAAGGTGCAGATGCCTTACGTCGAGGAGGAACTCCTCGCTGGCGTCCTTCGTTATCGGGAAGAAGTCCACGTTCTGGATAATCTGTATCTTATCGGCCTGAATTTCCACCCCTGTCGGCGCGCGGGGGTCAGCCCTAACCGTTCCCTCAATGATGACGCTGGACTCGATTCCGACCTTCTTGGCCTCTTCGTAGGCCTCCTCGCTCGGCTCCTTCTTGAATATAGTCTGGATTATCCCGCTTGAGTCGCGGAGGACTATGAATACCTTCTTTCCAACTTCCCTCTTTCTGTAAACCCATCCGGCCAGCTTAACCCTCTTTCCTTCCATATCGGGTTTAACGTCAGCACAATAAACCTTATCAATCACCGTTACCACCTCCAGAGGCTTTGAGGGTGAGTTTATAACGGTAGCGATGAGTGGAAGAAGTCAATTCTCCCAGAGGTGAAGAAAAGTTGGCCCGCTGAACTGGGATGGACCGAGGAATATGGCGGGCATATCAATAACTGGGGAAGAAGGGATTTAAGATATTTGGACGACTGTATGTCAATTTGTCAAGATCCTTAAGAGAACAGCTGACGCATATCCAACGGTGGTCTCATGTTTGCACTTACTGGCATGATTATTGACAGGTTGGGAGAGAGGATGGTAAGGCCGTGCTCATTGATGGCAACAGGATAACCGGAGTGGTGAAGCGGGAAAGATTGCGTGATTATGGGGCCGATGAAGTACATGGCGGTGAGGGCTACGTCATCCTGCCCGGCCTAATAAACGCCCACACCCACGTGGCAATGGCAAAGTTCAGGGGGCTAGGCGAAAACCTGCCCACGGAGGAGTGCCCACGGAGGAGTGGCTCGAGAAAATCATATGGCCAATGGAGAGGGAGTGGACTCGGAAGGAACTGGGCAGGTGGGATCCTCTTGGGGCTGGCTGAGGCCCTCGCCAACGGTTCAACGACCGTAAACGACCACTACTTCTTTGCGGACGAGATTGCGAAAGCCACCAAGAAAATCGGAATAAGGGCCTTCATCGGGCAAACCGTCATGGACATCTAGGATTTTTCCCTCGCGCGCCCCGAGGGCGGAATCCGCTTCTTTAAGAGGCGGCGGGGGAAGGACGAACTCGTTACCCCAACCTTAGCGCCCCATACCACGAACACAGTTTCCTACGAGCTCATGGTGGAGCTTGGGGAAATGGCAAGAGAATACGGAGCGAGAGTTCACATGCACATCCCCCAGAGCCAGGCAGAGGGTAGGGAAGTGAAGGAGCGCTACGGGGTTTTGCCGATCGAGCTGCTCCAGCGCGCCGGTCTTCTCAATCCGCGCTTCGTTGGAGTTCACGAGATTTACATGAGCGAGAAAGAGAAAGAGCGCTATGCCCGGAGCGGGGCGACCTTAGTCCACTGTCCAACGAGCAATTTGATGCTCGAAGGAAGAACGATAGATGCCGGCTCCTTCCACACCATTGAGGTCAACATTGCCCTCGGAAACGACTTGCCCAATCTAACTGGAATACTGGACATGCTCGCGGAGATGAGAACTGCAGTCCTCGCGGCGAAGACCTTTTCCAACGGGAGAATCAATGAGAGGGGTTCTAGAAACGGCCACCTTTGGCGGGTAAGGGCCCGGTGAAGCATGTATAGAAGCGAGAGTAATACGGGAGGGAGCCCTTGCCAACCTCATTCTCCTTAAGGCAGATAAACAGTGGTTCCTTCCGGAGAGGGGGTTAACGTCGTGGGCTCAGCGGGGGGAAGCGACGTCAGCGTGGTCGTCGTGAACGGGGAGGTGGTCTACAGAGATGACTCTTCACGAGGCTCGGAAAACGCTGGAGGAAATCTAGGCCGAGGGGAAAAGTTTTAAAACGGGCCAAGAAATTTGACCATGGCCTTAATCTCAAGCTAACGGAGGGATGATGATGGGAAACATTAAGCAGACGTTCATCAAGAGGGCCGCTCGCGAGCTCTTCGACAGGTACCCCGACCAGTTCACAAGGGAGTTCGAGCACAACAAGAAGAAGGTTGAGGAACTCACCAACGTCACCAGTAAGACCATAAGGAACAGGATAGCTGGCTACATAACTAGGCTCGTCAGGATGAAGGAAGAAGGAAAGATGCTCTGACTACGTCTTCCCCCTTTTTGAGCCCTCCCCTTCTGGGGATTCCTTCTTTAGGGCATTCTCGTTTTTCTTCGCCTTCAGCTCCTTCCTAAAGGCCGTCGAGGTCTTCCAGAATTCTGCGCGGCAGTTTTCCCCTAAGGTCGCTGAGAACTTCCTCAAAGAGCCTCTCGTCCTCCTGGGCAACGCGGCGCAGGAGATTCCCTATGTAAGTCTCCACCAGCAGCCGGACTTCCTCAAGCTCTCGTCTGGCTTCCATTATCTCATCCAGCTGGGCCTCCACATCGTTGAGGAAACCCACGAGCTCGTCCACTTTCTCTTCCACAGGCTCGGTGGATTTTATAAGCTCCCTGGCCTCGGTGTAGATGTCGCCCCTGCGGGAATGCCTCGGCTCGTAGAGCTCGGTGCCAAAAAGGTACGGGGTGAGCATTACCTCCATCCTGAAGCCCCGCTTTATCGTGTAGTACTTCCTGGGTCTCCCGCGGGGTATCTTCTCCGTTCTCTCCTCAATCAGGCCCGCTCCCTTCAGTATCCTAAGATGCTCTAAGACGGCTTTTTGGCCCACCCCCAGCTCCTGACTCAGCTCGCTGACGTAGTACGGCCTGCGGGTGAGCAGGATGAGAATCCTCCGCCTGGTCTCGTTTCCCAGTATGTCGAGCAGCTTCCCCTTGTCTGATTCCATGCCATCACCCCCTTCTCTAACCATATGTAAGAAAAATTACCTTTAAGCTTTTCGGTGGGTACCAGGTTTATAAACCCCTTACCCAGCTATTGGGTGGGAGAAGCGATGATATACATCAAGGTTTACAAGGTTCAGGGGGAGGTTCTGCTAGCGGCGTGCGATGAGGAACTCCTGGGAAAGACGTTCAGGGATGGCGAACTCAAGCTGGAGGTAAAAGAGCGCTTTTACAAGGGCGAACTCGTCGAGGAGAGAGCCCTTGAGGGGCTGCTTGAAGAGGCCACTATCGCAAACCTCACGGGCGAGAGGTGCGTCTCAAAGGCGATAGAGCTCGGCTATGTGGACGAGGAGAGGGTTCTCAGGGTTGAGGGCGTCCCCCACGCCCAGATGGCGAGAATGATGTGGTGATGGGTATGGGAGAGAGGTTCTGCTACCGCTGTGGAATAAGCGAAGAAGAAGGTGGACCGCTGATAAACGGGCTCTGCCAGGTGTGCTTCCGGAAGGAGAACCCGGTCCTTCTAATTGACGAAGAGATAAACACGGAACTCTGCCAGAACTGCGGGAGCTACAAAAAGAACGGCGTCTGGGTCGATCCGAGGAGCTACGAGCTCGAAGGGCTGATATTCGAAGTCTCCGACAACGCCCTAGTTGAGGCCCTTGAGAGGGGACTGGACGAGAAAGTCAGGGAGGTTGAGATAGTTTCCCCAGATGAAATCGAGGAGATAAGCGAGCTCCCGGTCGGTAAGGCGGTCGCCTCGTTCGAGCCAGTGAACTGGCACATTGAGCACTTCCCGGCGATAGTGGTCTACAATGTCAGAGTAAAGGCGAGGATCCACGAGCTCCAGAGGGAGCTGCACGACGAGAGAAAGACCGTCACCGTCTACGTCCGCCAGACGGTCTGTCCACGCTGTTCAAAGTTCCTGGGCGGCTACTTCGAGGCGATACTCCAGGTCAGGGCGGAGGGGAGGCCGCTGAGTGAGGATGAGAGGGAGAAAATCGGCGCCCTCGTCCAGGATAAAGTCGACGAGATAATGCGGAAGGACAGGATGGGCTTCATACAGGACACCATTGAGAAGGGGGAGGGGCTGGACTTTTACATGGGCTCAACAGGGGCCGCTAGAAAACTTGCTCAGGCGGTGAAGGAGCGCTTCGGGGGGACGATAAGCGAGGCGTACGAGCTCGTGGGTGAAGACAGGCAGACGAGCAAGGCCGTTTACAGGACGAGCGTCAGTGTGAGACTCCCCAAGTTCAGAAGGGGGGATATAGTGGCGGACAGGAACGGGAAGGTGTACGAGGTTGAAGGAGTTGACGGGAGGGGAATATCCCTGAAGAACCTTGAAACCTGGGAGAGCGAGCGCATGGACTGGAAAACGGCAAAGCGGGAGAAGGTTGACACCGTGGAGCATGAGAGCGGCGAGGCCATGGTGACGAGCGTTGGGAAGGACGAGGTAGGACTAATGGACATGAACGACTACCGCACTTACGAGGTCTCGAAACCCGAGTTCAGGGTAGAAGAGGGAAAGGTCTACCGTGTGGTCAGGGTGGGCAAGAGAACGTACTTCCGTTCCGAAAAGGGGTAATGTTATCCTTTTTGATTCCCCCTCCAGTATCCAGAAGTGCCCCATTAACGAAATCCTTATTAGTCTCTTAATCCTTTTCACTCCCGGTGATACATGTGGGCTGGGACAATCTTTACGCTTCTGCGTTCGAGAGGGTTCGCGCTAACATCGATATGGTCGGAAAGGTTCTGCTCGCCTACAACACCAACATCGACGCAATAAAATACCTCCAAAGGGAAGACCTTGAGGTGAGAATCGAAAAGGCCGGACAGGAAGAGGTTCTGCACTATGCTGAAGAACTTCCCAGAAGGATAGAGAGCGTTCCGCAGCTTTTGGGTTCAATCCTTTGGAGCATCGGGAGGGGGAAGGCTGCCGAGCTCTTCGTCGAGAGCTGTTCAACGCGCTTTTACATGAAGCGCTGGGGCTGGGACGAGCTGAGGATGGGCGGTCAGGTCGGGATAATGGCCAACCTCCTGGGTGGAGTGTACGGCGTCCCCGTGATAGCCCATGTTCCACAGCTCTCCCGCCTTCAAGCCGAGCTCTTCAAGGAGGGTCCGATTTACGTGCCCAAAGGAGAGGGTGAAAATCTTGAACTCGTCCACCCGAAGGAGTTCAAGGCCGACGAGGAGAACTGCATCCACTACATCTACGAGTTCCCGCGCGGGTTCAGGGTTCTCGACTTCGAGGCCCCGAGGGAGAACCGCTTCATAGGCTCTGCGGATGACTACAACCCTAACGTCGTGATAAGGCCGGAGTTTGAGGAACAATTCGAGGAAATTGCCGCAAATGCAGAGCTGGCCATACTAAGCGGCCTCCAGGCCCTGACGGAGGAGAACTACCGCGGGCCCTTGAAGACCGTAAAAGCACACCTTGACATCCTTGAGGAGAAGGGAATCCCAGTTCATCTCGAGTTCGCCTTCACTCCTGACGAAACCGTGAGGAAGGCCTTCGTCGGCATCCTTGGAAAGTTCTGGAGTGTTGGGTTAAACGAGGTCGAGCTCGCCTCGGTGATGAACGTGATGGGTGAGAAAGCTATCGCCGAGAAGCTCCTTGCCAGTGACCCGGTTGACCCGATAGCCGTCACGGAGGCCATGCTCAAGCTCGCCAAGAAGACTGGAGTGAGGAGGATACACTTCCACACCTATGGCTACTACTTCGCCTTAACCGACTACCGCGGCGAGTTCGTGAGGGACGCACTCCTGTTCGCTGCCCTGGCCGCAGCCGCGAAGGCTAAACTGGGCGACATCAGGAACATAGACGACGTCGTGAAGGCAATGGACGTCCCGGTGAACGAGAAGGCTGAGGGCGTTGGAGAAGCTTTAACGAAAGTGTACGACATGGAGAACGGCATCGCGGAGGTAAACGGCTACCAGCTTGCATTTATCCCCACGAAGATCGTCGCCAAGCCGAGATCAACCGTTGGAATTGGGGACACCATCTCAAGCTCGGCCTTCGTGGGTGAGTTCGCCCTCAGGTGAACCTTTCTTTCCCATGTTCCATAATCTCCTAAAAGAATATAAGACATCGGCGCGGAGTGTTACAGGTGGTAATCATGAAGAGCATTGTTCTAGCGGGGGGAAAGGGGACGCGGCTCTGGCCACTGAGCAGGGAGCTGATGCCCAAGCAGTTCGTCCACTTCCTCGATGAGAAAAGCCTCTTCCAGCACACGGTTGAGAGAGCGCTCCTCTTCTCCGAGCCCTCAGAGATATTCGTGGTGACCAACAGGGACTACCGCTTCAGGGTTCTCGATGACCTTAGGGAGGTAGGAATAGAGCTTCCAGAGGAGAACATCCTGCTCGAACCGGCCGGGAGGAACACCCTTCCGGCACTGGTCTGGGCGGCCATTAAAATAGAGGAGAAGTTCGGGCCATCTAAAGTGGCCGTCCTCCCAAGCGACCATCTAATAGAGGCCGGAGAAGCCTACGAGAAGGCCTTTGAGAACGCGGAGAAGCTCGCCGACGGGTTTCTCGTAACCTTTGGCATAAAACCCACTAGGCCGCACACGGGCTACGGCTACATAAAGCCGGGCGAGAGAATTGAGGAAGACGGAAAGCTCATAGGCTACGCTGTTGATGAGTTCAAGGAGAAGCCGGACCTCGAAACTGCGAAGAGGTACGTTGAGGGGGGCTACTTCTGGAACAGCGGAATGTTCGCGTTCTCCACCTCACTTTTCCTTGAGGAGGTTGCGAAGCACGCGTCCGAAGTCCTTGAGGCCTTCGAGTCGAGCTCCGAAATCGAGGAAGCCTACGAGAAAGTCCCGGAAATAAGCATCGACTACGGCGTCATGGAGAAGACCGACAAGGCGGCCGTTGTTCCCCTTAACGTCTACTGGAGCGACCTCGGGAGCTTCGACGCGATATACGAGGTCTTTGAGAAGGACGGGGATGGAAATGCAATCCGGATACGTGGAAGGAAGGGCTATCACATTGGGGTGAACTCCAAGAACAACCTGATAATGACCGAGAGGCTGACCGTGACCGTTGGAGTCAGCGATTTGGTAATCGTAGACACGGGAGACGCGCTCCTGGTTGCTCACAGGGGCGAGACCCAGAGGGTCAAGGAGGTCTACAAGGCTCTTAAGGAAATGGGCGACGAACGGGCTATAGTCCACAGGACGGCATACAGGCCCTGGGGAAGCTACACAGTCCTTGAGGAGAGCGACCGCTACAAGATAAAGCGCCTGACCGTTCTGCCGGGTAAGAAGCTCTCCCTCCAGATGCACTACCACAGGAGCGAGCACTGGGTCGTGGTGAGGGGAACTGCAACGGTGGTCGTTGGGGATAAGGAGATACTCCTCCGCCCAGGTGAGAGCACCTTCATCCCCGCTGGAGTCAAGCACCGCCTTGAGAACCCCGGGAAGGTCATCCTTGAGGTCATCGAGACTCAGATAGGTGAGTACCTCGGCGAGGACGACATAGTTCGCTTTGAGGACGACTTCGGGAGGGACTAACCTTTTAAATTCATTTATCACTCTTGGTGATAGAGGTGGTAGCAATGGGAAAACTCTTTGGGACCTTCGGAGTTAGGGGAATAGCGAACGAGAAGATAACCCCCGAGTTCGCTCTTAAAATCGGCATGGCCTTTGGAACACTCCTTAGGAGGGAAGGCAAGGAAAGGCCGCTCGTAGTTGTGGGCAGGGACCCGCGGGTAAGCGGTGAGATGCTGAAGGATGCCCTGATAAGCGGGCTCTTGAGCACCGGCTGCGACGTCATAGACGTTGGAATAGCCCCAACTCCCGCAATTCAGTGGGCAACAGACCACTTTGGGGGGGATGGAGGAGCGGTCATAACGGCCTCTCACAACCCGCCAGAGTACAACGGCATAAAGCTCCTCGAACCGAACGGCATGGGCCTGAAGAAGGAGAGGGAAGCCGTAGTTGAGAAGCTGTTCTTCAGTGAGGACTTCTACAGGGCGAAGTGGGACGAGATAGGCGAGCTGAGGAAGGAAGACATCATCAAGCCCTACATCGAGGCGATAAAAAACAGGGTAGACGTTGAAGCAATAAAGAAGAGGAAACCATTCGTCGTCGTGGACACTTCAAACGGTGCCGGTTCGCTTACCCTGCCCTACCTCCTAAGGGAGCTTGGCTGTAAGGTCGTCTCCGTCAACGCCCACCCGGACGGCCACTTCCCCGCCAGAAACCCGGAGCCGAACGAGGAGAACCTGAAGGAGTTCAAGGAGATAGTGAAGGCCCTTGGAGCGGACTTCGGCGTGGCCCAGGACGGAGACGCAGACAGGGCGGTCTTCATCGACGAGAACGGCCGCTTCATCCAGGGCGACAAGACTTTTGCCCTCGTTGCCGATGCCGTGCTGAGGGAGAAGGGAGGAGGGCTCCTCGTCACCACAGTAGCCACATCAAACCTCCTCGATGAGGTAGCAAAGAGGAACGGGGCCAAAGTTATGCGCACAAAGGTTGGTGACCTCATAGTTGCCCGCGCCCTGCTTGAAAACAACGGCACCATTGGCGGCGAGGAGAACGGCGGCGTTATCTTCCCGGACTTCGTGCTTGGCAGGGACGGGGCAATGACCACAGCCAAGATAGTCGAGATATTCGCCAAGAGCGGCAAGAAGTTCAGCGAGCTCATAGATGAACTGCCAAGGTACTACCAGTTCAAGACGAAGAGGCATGTTGAAGGCGATAGAAAGGCCATCGTAGCTAAAGTGGCCGAACTCGCAGAGAAGAAGGGCTACAAAATAGACACCACGGACGGAACGAAGATACTCTTCCCGGACGGCTGGGTTTTAGTGAGGGCCAGTGGAACCGAGCCGATAATCAGAATTTTCAGCGAGGCCAAGAGCGAGGAGAAAGCTAAAGAGTACCTTGAGCTTGGAATTGATCTTTTGAAGGAAAGCATAGGGGAGTAAATCCCCGCTATATCTCGGCTTTTCCTTTTTCTCCTTCTTAACTTACCAAAAGGTTTAAAGTTACATTTGTTGCAGATAAATGCGGGGATCACACTATGAAAAAGATTCTTTTTGTCCTGGTTTCACTCCTCATCCTCGATGGTGGTGTAATGGGAGCATCTATTCCACAGGGAGCGCCGTACTGGGTGAAACCTGGGGCGTTCTTGGAGTACAAGGCCCAGAGCTATCATCCAGTGGGCGGAGGCTTCTACGTGGACAGGAACGGGACGCTCATCGGTATTAGCGGGCCCAACGTCACGGTTCTCTTCAGAATAACAGAAGTGAAGAAGAACAACGCAAGGGTTCACGTTTCAATAACGGTAACCACAAAAAACTCCACCTTCCCGGTCATCGTCACCTATCCTAATAATGCTACTGTTCACCCGTTCTGGAGCAATGGAAGCGTCATAAACATCACGAGGACACCCAACAACATAACGAAAGTCTTTCTCCGCTCCCTCATCGTCGGAGGGGACTACCTTATAAACCTCACTAACGGGTGGGTTTACGACTTCAGTGGGAAGGCCTACGGGCATACAGTTCTGTGGAACGGGTTCAAAGAGAACGAGACGTTCGCCATCTACAAGGGGAAGAAGGTGAGAATAAGGGAGGTGAAGGTAATAAACGCAACAATGAACACTTACTACTCAGCGTTCCAAAAGCCCAACGTAATCGTCCACAGCGAACCTGTTCTCGTGGGAAATGGACGCACGTTCTTTGACTCCTTCTACAATCCGGGGTACGATGTCTGCATTTCTTTCATGATGGACCCTATACCAGACTTCAACGCGGTCGGGGTTTACGGATTCATGTGGAGCGACGATATGGCGGCCTCAATTAACGAGAAATTGATGAAGGGGCAACAAGGAGTTCCCAATGTGGTGTGGGCTCCAGGTGTCATGCTGGCAAACGCAAGCCTCGGAGAACCCGCGGAAACCAAAGCATCACCGCCGACTGGCTCGGGGATGAAGTATATCCCTCTGCTGGCATTGGCCGTGGTTGCTGGGGCAGTGCTGATGTGGTACAGGAGGTAATCGTATGGGCAGGCTGATGAACCTCATCAGCTGGGAGATCAACGAGCATCTCAGGGTTCTTGTGACTGTGATCGGTATAATTGCAGTGGCCATAATCCTCCAGCACGGCCTCCTCACGAGCACCGGAATGTTCGGAACCGTTTCAACTTCTGTATCAGGGCTGCCCTCTATGAGCGGCATGGTACTCGTGAGGGCCGCCACTTCCTCCGGTCTCTGGATAACACTCTCGTTCTTCACAGCCGTCTTGGCGGCGTTTACCTTTCGGTCGGGGATAGAGGGAGGCTACGAGCTCACCCTCTACTCCCTGCCATACAGGAAGTACGAGATTTTTCTGGCCAAGCTCTTCACGGTATTCCTTCTCTCCCTGTCCCTCCTCTTTGTCCCAATGTTCGTCCTTATTCCGATTAACTTTGCAGACACTCCTGGTTTTGTCCTGTCCCTTTTCACCGGGGAACGCTTTATAGTGTTCTCGGTGCTCCTCCTGCTCGGTATTCTCTACATCATATCTGTTACTATCTTCCTCGCCGTTTCTCTTAGAAGCATGTTGGCGGCTCTGGTAGTCGCGTTCCCTGTTCTCGTGACCCCCTACCTCTTGAACGCAAACCTCCCGCCGAGCAGCTTCCTGAGTAAGGCTCAGGTCCTTGCGCTTGTCAAAGGCCACATTTTTCTCAAGTTCCTCCCTCAAAGGAGCATCGTTCTCTACGGGATTGTTCTGCCGGGGGTTTTAATCCTCACCTCCCTGGTGATGGTTAACTGGAGGGATGTGAAATGAGGCACCGCTTCCTCTCCTTCCTCCTGCTATCAGTGGGTTTTCTGTTTCTGATTCCCGTGGTTGAGTTCTCATTCGTTCATCACGCAGTTTGGCCAGGGGGAATTTACTCGGTTGATGGGACAGGGGGTTCCCAGTTCAGCTCTCCGGGCTGGGCATTGCTAAACCTCACGTGCAACGGCAGAATAGGGCGGGTTGTGGTCACGGACGACATCACGGGTAAGACCCTCCTCAACGCAAGCGTTCACGGCCACGGCCAGTTCGTAGTGGTTCTCCCCCACGCCGGAGACTACAGTGACTATGGCGACGGTTCCAACACTTCCATCACATGCACCGATCAACTCTGGAGTCCGTACGCCACGAAGAGAGTTCAGGAGACCTCTTACCTTGGGTCTTCTATGTTCTTCCTCCTGTTTGCCCTAGCGGTATGGAGGTGGAGAGCATGAAGTCTACAACTCTTAGAGTAACCGTGTTTTTCGTTCTTCTTTTGCTCTTTTCCGTGTTCCCGATTCCCAATGCAACTGCAGCACTTCAATCACCGTACTGGCTCAAACCTGGAGCTTACGTGGAGTACTACGCCAACTCCACCCCAAGTAGGCCAAACGTGTTCGGCGGGGGCATCTACTACCACTGGGACGACTGCCTCGCCAACTTCGGCTTTCAGAGAATTCGGGTTGTTTTCAACGTCACCGACGTTTCCAACAACTGGGCTCTCATCAACGTCACCGTCATTCTCTACGGCGACCCCTCTTTGAGATGGCCCTTCTCGGATGTTGATGCATACTACCGCGCAACCTGCTCCCCACCGTTTACCCCGATTAACACGACACCTTACTCACGCAACAACATTTCCCTTGTCGATGCAGACTACGGGAAGAATCTAACAATCAAAGGGGCATACAGGATTAACTTGAACACCGGAACCGTCTACTCGCTGGACGGGAAGCCCTACGGCCACACCTTTCTCTTCGGCCTCTACCCGGTTACTAACATGACCTACATAACAACTCTGAACGGAACCCGCTTGAGGTTTGAGGGGGTGGATATCCTCAACTCGACGACCTACGTGACCTACTACCGCAACTTCACGGGACCGAACGTCATGATGGTGAGCGAGCCGGTGAACATCACCGACCCCAGCGGGGCCAAGGCCTTCGGAAGAACAATGGTTCTATTCAACCCGGGAGAAGATGTTTCCCCGGGATTCTTTGGTGTGATTCCAGACCTTGAGGCGTCGGTTGAGATATATGCGCTCACGGTTGCCGACAACATGGACAACACCCTCAAGCCCCAGTTCTCCCACGGGAAGCTCGTTAAAGCCGCCGCACCCGGGGTTATCCTCTACCGCTTCAGCTATCCAAAGGAGGAAAGCCGTCCGAATATCCAGGCCTCGGCCTCACCACCAGCTTCGAGAACATGGCTCTTAGCGCTGCTCGCCCTGCTGGTGCTGGCCCTTGCATTCCTGGGGAAGAGGAGGTGATAGTTTGAGGAAGCTGGCAACGCTGCTCCGCTGGGAGCTGGAGGACGGCGTAAGATTGCTGCTCTTCGCCCTCGGCGTTCCCGCCTTAACCTACCTGCTGACGGTGGCGTATCTGAAGTCCCAGTGGAGTATGACCAGCCTGACTGGAGGCCATCCAGAGGCCTACGGGAAGGACTTCATCCTCAGCAGCATAACCGCCGAGCACTTCTTCAGCTACCCCATGCTCTCCCTCGGCTTCTGGATTCTCCTGAGCCTCCTCGTGGCGGTTCTTTCCGTTCTCGCCTTCCGCTACGACAGGGAGCGCGGCTACGCCCTCACCGTCTACTCCCTCCCCTACTCCAAGGTGAGCATCTTCATAGGAAAGCTCCTCTCGGTCGTCATCCTCTCCCTCCTGGCCCTTTACATACCCCTTTTCCTCGCGGACTTCGTGCCCAACGCCGACATCGCGTCCAAGGTATGGGAAATCGTCCTGAGCTGGAGATATCTCAACCTCGTAATCTTTGCAACCTACTTCGTCCTCTTCTCGCTCTCGGTTTCCGTTCTCTTCTCAACGCTCCTGAGGGACATGTTCCTCGCGTTTATGGGAGCTTTCTTCGTTCTCGTCCTCCCGTTCTTTGCAGGGCTCAGCTGGCCGCCCTTCTCATTCCTCCCATTTATGAGCAGGGCACTCACGGGAGCCTCTCCTCTTGAGGGCTCCAACCTTCTCTGGGGGCTGGTGATTCCCGCGGTGCTTCTGTTCGCCTCTTCAATCGCCTTCACGGGGAGGGATGTCCTGTGAGGTGGAAGTTCGTTTTCATTCTCCTCCTCACCTTCCTGCTCGCTTTGGTGGGCGTTTGGGGAGCGTACCTAACCGCGAGGGGAAGTTCAGGCTTCATAGGCCCGGCAGTCCTGGCACGCACCAACTCAACGTTCAGCTACGTTCCCATCCACTCCCCCGGCTGGATGGTTCTCAACGCGACGTTCAACGGGCGGGGAAGGGTTGTCGTCCTCGACCAGTTCACCAACGCTACTGTTTTCAATTCCACGGTGAGCGGGCACCTAAACGCTCCCATCGTTCTCCCGCACGCGGGGAGCTACGCTCTCTACACCTCAGATGGCTCGATGACGTTTTCTGGCCACTACCACGGGGTTTATCCGACTCTGCCGGTTCAGAGGGTTCTGTACGGTTCCATAACGATTCTGGCCCTAATCTTAGCCGTTTGGAGGTGGAAGGCATGATAACCGCTAGAAACCTGACCAAGAGGTTCGGTAAAATCGTCGCGCTCGATGGGGTCACCGTTGAGATACCGGAGGGCACCAACCTCATCCTCGGCCCGAACGGCGGTGGAAAGAGCACCTTCTTCAAACTGGCGACCGGGGTTTACAGGCCCAGTTCCGGGAGGATAGAGCTCTTCGGGAGGGACCCCTGGAAGGATGCCCCCGCGAAGGAAAGGGTCGGCGTTGCCTACGACCCAGTTTCGTTTCCGCCCCTCGTCTCCGGGAGGGAATGGCTTGGATTCCTGGCAAGGTCGAAGGGCTTCAGCGAGGAGGAGGTGGAGAGAGTCGCTAAGTTATTTGAGCTCGACTTCCTCGATGAACTAACGAGGAACTACTCCTCTGGCATGCTGAAGAAGCTCGCCGTCGCCCAGGCCTTCATCGGCGACCCGGAGCTGGTCATGATAGACGAACCGCTGGCAAACCTCGACTTTGAGAGTATAGGGCGCTTCATAAGACTCATGAAGAAAGAGAAAGAGGGCAGGAGTTTCCTGATAATAAGCCACATCTGGGAGCCCCTCCTCCCGGTCGTCGACAGGGTCTACGTCATAGCGGGCGGAAAACTCATCCTCAGCGGGGAGACAAAAGAGGTGAAGGAAGAAGTCGAGAGACTGTTCAAGTTGAGGATAGACGCCTGACGTTCAGCTTCACTTCTACTCTTAATATCTGTGCTTAATCTCTGAAAAATGGGACTAAGATAAAAACACAGAGAAGCAGGGGCTCAGAGGTAGCCCCTGTCCTCCTCTTCCTGCGTCGACTGGGGCATTCCCTGCTCAAGCATCGCCCTCTGCATCTCCTGGACCTTCTGGAGTATCTCCTCGGTCTCCTTGGCCCTCTCGTCGAGGGCCTTCATATCAATCTCAATGCCGAGTATCTTCGCCACTGCGCTGAGAACCGCCTTGGCCGCCTTCGGGTCGACGATGTAGCCGAGGCTCTCCCAGAGGAGGCTTATGCCGTACATGGAGCGGAGCTTGCCCATGCCGAGGAGAAGGCCCGCGGCACCAACGATAGCTCCGCCCTCGTCCTCCCTCCAGGTTACCTCAACTGAGCAGCCCTCGAGCTTCTCCTTGTAGTGCTCAACGAGCTCCTCGTGGGTTACCGCCGCGAGAACCTTCGGCTCGCCCTGGAGCTCCGGCACCTGGTAGCCACCCATGGTGATTATCTCCCTCACCCCGAGTTCCTGGACGAGGTCGAGCATCTTTCCAATGACCTCGTAGTGTCCTAGGCTGTCAGTCGGCGGGACCTGCTGGTCGCCGGTGATTATGATAAGGTCCCTTCCGTTCTCGTCGGGGTTCTTCCAGTAGTAGAACTCGTTCTTCATCAGCTCAACTATCGAGCCCTTCTTGATGAGAACTTGGTGCATGAAGTGGGGTGAGTATAGTTCGGCGAACTTGACGGCTCCAAGCTCCTGAATTAGGTGGTCAGCCGCAAGCTTTCCTACCAGACCTATCCCAGGAAGGCCCTCTATGAACACCGGGTCCTTCAACTGGGGCCTCTCAAGCATGTAAACGACCGTTTCCTTCATTTTCCTGCCCCCCTGGCTATTCCCAAAAGCTCACGCTTCAGCCTGCGCCTGTACTCCCCGTAGGGGTCCTCCGGAGAGAAGCGCGGCGGGTGAGCTACCTTGGTCTCGCTCCCGCAGACAGGACAGACCTCCTTGAGCGTGTACCTGCCGCAGTTGGGGCACTTCCGTATCCTGAAGTGCATTTATCACTCACCCTTCCTCTTGACCTTCTTTATCCTCTTCTCCTTCCTGAGGAGGGTTGCCTCTCCGCCGGCTTCCTTGATGACGCGGAGTATCTCCTCCGCTATGCTCTCAAGAACCTCCTCGGCCTTGTAGTAGTCCGGGGCGGTTATGTCAATCTTGTAGCGTGGGGCACCCTGATAGGAGAACTTAACTTCAATCTCCTTCTCCTCGTTGGCCCTATCCCTCGCGCGGATTAGGGCCTCCCTGATTATCTCGACACCGTTTGGCTTGGGGACGGTTATCTCGAACTCGGCGTCAATGGTGACGCGCGGAATCTCGACATAAGACATGATTATGGGCTCAAGCGCCCCGAGCCACTCCTCACTCACGAGGTCTTTGAGGACATCGATGCCGTTCTGGGCTGCATCCTCAAAGGCGGCGTAGACCTCTCCGTACTCTTCCTCCAGCGGAACCCAGACTTCCTTCCACGCCGTCTCGAAGTCCTTTCCGAGCTTCTCAGCGGCCATCCTGAGGAGGTTCTCTGCCTTCTGGGCGCGCTTGTACTCCTGGAGTTTGGCCTTCCTCTGCTGCTGGTTGACGCGCTTGAGGCTCAGGTCGATGTGCCCCTTGCTCGGGTCAACACGGATGACCTTGGCGACTATCTTCTGGCCCTCCTTTACGAAGTCCCTGATGTTTTTGACCCACGTCGGGGCGACCTCGCTGATGTGCATGAAGCCCTCCTTACCCGGATACTCATCGAGCTTGAGAAATGCACCGTAAGGGTGAATGTTCTTGACAGTGGCGACAACGAACTCTCCCTCTTCGGGATACTCTTTGGCCTTTCTCGGCATTAAAAATCACCTCTCCAACTTTTAGAGGGTTATCACTACCCGTCCAGTCTACGAGAAAAGCCTTTTTAAGTTTGGTGGCAAAAGCGGAAAAAACGAGAGTTCATGCGGGCCTACCGCTCTGCTTTATAACCCTGAGGAGCTTTGCCTCCTCGGCCAGAACGCGGAACTTCTCCCTCTTGACTTTCTCAAGCTTTGCGCCAGCCCTGCTGCCCTGCCTGGCCATCCTAAGGAGCTTTGCTTCCTCCAGAAAAAGGTACTCCTTCTGCTTTTTAACAACACCGAGTTTCTTCCTGAGTAATTTTACACCGCTCTCCATACATCTTCACCTGAATAACCATAGGGTCTCCGGACTTTAAAAGGTTTTCGCTTAATGCCAACATCAAACTCGTCAATAGTCGAAAACATGGGGGAAGCTCAGTCCCCGAGAGAACCGGAGACCTTTTTAAGTACCCCTAATTTTATCACTTTGAGTGTTTTGGTAAGTTTTAAATAATATAGGAACATTAATTATTCTTGAGTATTCTCGGAGGATGCCACAATGAAAGAGTGGAAAAGAACCCTATCCATACTGACCCTTCTCCTCCTACTATCAAGCGTGGGGGGGAGTCATGGCCCTCAATAAACCCGAAAACCCCAAATTCATGCCAACACCAAGCCTCCCAAAACTCGTGATAACGAACATTCAAGTTCAGCCCATAACATGCGGCGGAAAAACCACGGTAAGCGTGACCCTCAACAACTACGGCGGGATCACTGGTGTGGGAACACTCAAGATATACGTCGACGGAAACCTCGCCGTCACCGTAGGAACCGAAGTCGACCCGTACACTCCAGTAACGGAGACGGTAAAGCTCTCAGTTCAATCAGGAACCCACACGTTCAAAGCAGAAGTCGAGAATCCCACGGGAAGCAGTTCAAAAACCCTCACAACTACCCTACACTCGGATTGGGACTGCGACGGCCTTCTCGACGAACAAGAAAACAGTTACGGCACGAACCCATACAACAAAGACACCGACGGGGATGGAATCATAGACTCCCAAGACATGAACCCCCTCGGAAACTACACGGTAACAGTCTACATTCTCCGGGCAAGAGCCCTAGAAGACGTTGACAGTGCAACAGTCGGACACAACGCGGCTGACATGAGCCTCAAAGTCACAGTCAACGGGCAAACAAAAACCCTCTTCCTAACCGACAACAAGGACGACAGCGACAAGAATAACAAGCCCCTCGTCAGCGGCTCCAACTTAATCGACTATCTCAATAAATATGCAATAGCAAAAGCAACCTTCGACGTTCCAGACGATAAGGAAACCGTCCCAATAACCTTCAACCTCTACGACAGAGACGATGACGGGAAGATAGACGAAATGGACGTTTCACCAGGGCCGGGATACGAGGCAAACATATACTACAACCTTAAAACCGGAACCTGGAGCGGTGATGATTACCCCGGCGATGAATGGGAGTACTACGGTTACGGACACTTAAGCGGATGCGGCGACGGCTCCTGCGGGATCGGACCAAGAAACCCGGACAAGGACGTGAAAGTATACTCCAAGTACCAGAGCATCCTCGAAAAGAACGGGATAAAAGGGGAAATCCTGAGTGTTCATTCCTCAACAAAAGCGAGTGAAGTAAGATGGGGCTCAAGGAGAAACCAGATCCTCATCGAAAACCCGAGAAAGGTGATGGTAGTCCAAATCCTGCTCCCCAATGGAACCGTTAAAAACGTTACCCTCGTGAACACTTACGGGGCGAGAACGATCAAGCTCAGCCCTATAAAGCTACCAGCAAAGCCGGACGTGGCCGAAGGAGGGCTAATGCCAGTTAATGTCTCGGCCGAGGCGTTAACCGAAGCTGGTCAAGTGAAGCTCTCCAAGACGGTTGTAACGTACTCCTCAAGCGATTACCCTGATGGCGAGATATGGTTTGTCATCGTTCCAAACGATCCTGACTTGATTCCCTTCTGGCGGGAAGTGGAGTTGAACAAGGAGCTTAAAGAGAAAGGCATATCATGGAGGTTTGACCCGAGCGATAAACTCTGGGACGATGAGTCGATGGATTACGACGGTGATGGCGTTCCCAACGCGGTCGAGCAGTTGATAGGCAAGGATCCTGCGAAGAAGGACATTCTCGGGATTAGCCTCAAGGTTTCCACGGAGTGGCCTTTGAGTGATGAGGACAAGAAGAACCTGCTTTACGGTATCAGGAAGGCCAGTGATTTTGTTTACGATTACACTGACGGGTACGCGATGATAACCAGCGTGCAAATATGGGACGATAAAAGACACTGGAAGGATGCGGACGTGAGAGTAAACAGTTCAAGCGCCAACTTTTATGATTGGGGCTCTGATAACTGGCCTCAAACAACGACTGTGGGAGGTTACTGGATACGACGAGATGCGGGCATTCCTGACAAGTTCAAAGCCAAAGTGAGTATTGAGATGCCTAGGGAATTCGCATCACCCCTGAGAAATATGGATCATCTCGGCGAGTACATACAAGAGTGTATTCTAAGTTGTCCCATCTATCAACTTGAGGCATGTGTTCTTTCCAAATTTGCAACAGACAAAGTAAAAATTGGATCTGCAGACTATGGCAGAGCTATCGCCCACGAACTAGGTCACTACGTATTTATCCTTGGAGATGAGTATATAGACTGGAAAGGCAGAAAATACTACGTCTACGATCTTTTTGATATCCATGACATGTCTAATCCTCTGGAGATGATATTCAAAAGTGATGCATGGTGGTTCTATACTAACAACGTACCTCCCCATTCCATCATGAATAATGCCCATAGATATAGTGAAGTGAGCTGGGTCACAGATTATGAAAGGTTTGAGAGCATGCTGAAAAAAAGATTCAGAGAAGGATGGATGGATCACTTGACAGACCAATGGGGAGATCCATATAATTACAAGGAATATTCGAACTCCGTCAGACATGAAGCTGCGTGGAATACCCTTTACAAAGTCTTAACTCTATGGGAAGGGATAATATGGGTAGAAGATCCTGATAGGAAGGGAATTGCAGTTGGATTCAATAAAAAGATCTCCAACAATATAGAAATCAAAATCAAAGATGTGGATAGCTACATTCCAAAAACTGGCCCGTATACCGGCGTTGGCTATTTTATGGAGGTGATCTGGGGATGAAGTACTTAGTACTGCTTTCCCTCGCCTTTATCTTTCTTTTAATCGGGGGTTGGGCCTACCACATCCACGCTGAAAACGAGAAGCTGAAAGACCCGGAATTCATCTACGAGCACTATCTCAAGCCATATGAAACAGAGAATTACACCCTCCTTGGAGTTTACTTCGAGTTAGACCAAGGTTCAATGATAGCCTCCTGGAAGCCAAAATGGGAGTTCTACCTCTATCATCCTACTGGAAAGATCGTCAAGCTCACTATAATTCCCAAAGGCATGAGCAAAGAAGAACTCAAAACAATCCTCAGCTACACGAGTTTAACAGCGCCAGTAAACCAAGTCAAAAACCTGCCAAAATACGAGGAAGGATTCAGGGAGAGAGTTTACCTGCCTGGGGAGGGAAAACTAATAGCGTACTCTCCAAGTGACTACGAAAAATTCAGGAAAGTATGCGTGAGCATGGGAAAAATCCTCGACAACGGAACCTTCAAACTGATCAGGACAGTCCACGGAGTTAATGCGGTTGGAAGCCACGAGTGGTTAACCCTTGAAAACACCAGTCCCGTGAACGGAATCATGGCTCTCACGACATCAAATGATCCGCTCTGCGAGGGCACCTGGATGGTAATTGAGCCGTACAATGAAACTCACGATCTTGTAAAGGTCATTTACCCGCACGGGAATGCAAGTGCATTGGTGAGAGCACTGGACCTGCCACTCTTTCAAGGGAATGAATACTCCAAACTTCTGAAGAAAGTTGATGAGAGCCCATGTGTTGACGTGGAAGGCACTCTAGTAAACGCTACCGGCATTTACGTTAATCCTCACGCCCAGGAGATTTTCAATCAACTGGTGCAAAAAGCACTACAGGAAAAGCAGTGCTTCAAAGTGATCCAAGTAACAGTCCTAAAGAACGGCACGGTAAGAACATGGGCAAGGGGAACAATATGGTGCGCCAGACGCCACTAAAATATCCAAGCATTGACGGTCTTACAGGAGATGATACCGGGATGAGGAAAGACCTAGTAATCCTCAGTTTTCTTCTCGTCCTCCTCCTTTCCTTTTTTGCGTACAACGCTTACACTTACCATGAGCTCTCAACGGCGGGAGGAGCGTACAAGTTAGCCGGAATTCCAGGCAGCGGAAAAATAGACGATGACAATATAGGCCCCTACACTGGAGTCGGCTACTTCATGGAGGTGGTCTGGGGATGAAACGCTTTGCACTGTTTTCTCTCGCATTGATCTTTCTTTTTATTGGGGGCTGGGCCTACCATATCCACGCTGAAAACGAGAAGCTGAAAGATCCAGAATTCATCTACCAGCATTACCTCAAACCCTATGAGGCAGAGAACTGCTCTATCTTGGGAGCACAGTTCGAGCTGAACAAAGGATCGCTCTTCTTCCCCTTGGAACCATCCTGGGACATCTACCTTTACTCCCCGAAGGGTGAGTTGATAGAACTCGCAATAAGCGCCAGAAAAACAGCCAAGAAAGAAATCTCAACACTCATAAACTATTCAACCTTAAGCCTTCCACTCGCTTCGATCAAAGAAATCCCAGTGCACAGGGAGGGAGTGATACTTAGGGCATATCTTCCAGATGGCAACAGGCTAAAGGAGTACTCGGAAGATAAGCTAAAATGTGTTAATCTAAGTGCGGCCCTTGACAACAGGACCCTCAAACTCCTTCAATCCCTACGGGGAAGGAAATGGCTCGATGTAGTGAACACGACGGTTGGCGGGGTTTTTGCCCTCACGACATCAAACAGCCCGCTCTGCCAGGGCTCCTGGATGGCCATCACTCCTTACATCCCAAGCCAGGATGAAGTGAGGGTTCTCTATCCTCACGGCAACGCCTCAGGATTTACAAAGCCTCTGGAAGCACCCACTTTCAACGGTGAGGACTACCTGCACCTATTGAAGGAACTTAGAAATCACACCAGCACGGTTACGGAGTGCGTTCTCGTCAACGCTACCGGCATTTACGTTAATCCTCACGCCCAGGAAATATTCAACAGAACCGTATCTATAGCAATAAAGGAAAAACGGTGTTTTGCCATTGACCAAGTAATAGTCCTGAAGAACGGCACGGTGAGAACGTGGGGAAGGGGGACAGTATGGTGCTTCAGACGGGACTGAAATCAACTCCATGGAGGTGGTCTGGGGATGAGGAAAACACTCCTCGCACTTTCTCTCGTCTTTTTCCTTTTACTGGCATCTTCATTAGTATTATGGGAACGACATGAAGCTACCACTTGCTTCAATACGCCTTCATGTGTTCTAAATAATGCGGGAATTAATGAGGGGATAATTCTCATGCAACACTACGGGAACGAGTGGAGGATAGCGGAGTACCAAAACGGAACCCTAACACTTCACGTCCTCAAGCTGAAGGGGAACATAATCCCAAAAGTGGAGCACCACGAAAAAAGCGTTAAAACGTACGCTGACTATTCGCCCCTCTCATTTGAAGCAAAAAGAGTTGGGAACCTCAAGGGTGTTAAAGAGGGACTATTAGTAAAGTCCAATGGCACAATAAGGATTTTTGAAGGAACTCTAAAATCTATCCCCTGTCGGGAATTCATAACCCTCTGTCCAGAGTGCAAGGCTGTCCTGGGGGATGGCTGGGAGCTCGTAAGGCTGGGACACACTAACGTCACTGGAGGATATCTTGTATTTCCATCGAAAGGCAAGTGTGCATCATCGTTCGTATTGAAAATTCTGCCTCACAATAGCACTCATGACGTTATAGAAATAGAGTATCCAATCGGCACTGTCTACGGCTATGTTCCAAGGCTTAACTTGCCCCAGATTGGGCGCACAAAACCCCTAACCAATATTTCCCGGTACTTTGAGTCAGCTTGGGGAATCCTCGTGATGAGCGGGGAAGTCGTCCTTAATCCCGATCCTTGGAACATTGTTGCTGAACTGGGAGAATGCAGAATGGTTTCCCAAATCACAATTTACAGCGATGGGAGTGTGAAAAGATATGACTATGGAAAACCATGCTGGAGAAGATAGAATTTCCTTTTGAGGGGAGGTAACGCCATGATGTCTAAGAAGTTCCTTCGACTAACCCCTCCAAGAGGGATTAGTGAAATGGACGACGTGCGCTGGGGTAGAACGCTTGCTCACGAGCTCGGACACTATGTCTTCTGGCTTGGAGACGAGTACATGGACTGGCGGGGGAACTCTTACTATTGGGACTATATAACGTGCGATGACTTTGCATGTTATCCCGAGAGGGATGTGTACTATGCAGCTCCTGACTCAGTTATGAAGAATGATTGGGTCTGGAGTGAGCTGAGCACTCCCAAAGATTATGAGGAATTTCACAAGTATTTAAACAACACGTACGGTGACTGGAAGCCCTACACTACGGATCAATGGGGGAACACTACCAGAACAAACGAAAATAGCGATGAAGTAGATCCAGGAATATGGCACTCATCAGCGTGGGAGACTGTTTACAAGATACTCACCGGCGATAACCTGAAGATAAAAGCGTGCATCCCACAAAAGGACTTTAATGTTAAGGGAAGCATCCCATGCAGTATGAAAACATTAGTTCTTGAGAACAAAATTTACTTAGATTTTACTCCAACCTCGGAATTTACTCCCAAAACAGGCCCCTACACAGGAGTCAGCTATTTCATGGAGGTGATCTGGGGGTGAGGCAATTAACATGGCTTTCCCTCACCTTAATATTCCTCTTGCTTGCGGGTGGGTTTTACTACCTCTACAGAGAGAACGAGCAACTGAAAGATCCAGGATTCATCTACGAGCACTACCTCAAAACATACGAGGGCGAAAATTACAGTTTAATCGCGGTGCAGTACACGATCAAACCGGGATTCATCCTTCAAGGGGAATACCACTGGAAGATTTACCTGTACGGAAACCACGAACTCGTTGAGCTCAGAGTAGACCCCAGAAACAGGCATGCGAAAAACTACCCTACAATCTTGGATTACTCCACGATTAGCGCGCCGATAGAGAGCTTTAGAGAACTGACTCCACCAACTGGAGAGTACTCAACGTGGATCTACGTTCCCAAGGGGAATGAACTGAGTGAATACCCCGGCGGATGCATAAAACTTGGAGAAGCTTTGGACAACGAAACTATGAAGCTAGTAAACTCAACGTTCAGAGATACTCCCATAAAATCCCCCGGAAACCTTGAACTTGTGAGGACTGCGCCTACTGAAGGGGTCTTAATATTTCAATACTACAAGGACTGCGACTGCTCGGGCACGTGGCTCATAGTTAAACCGCATAACGAAAGCCGGGATCTGGTGCAGGTAATCTATCCTTGGGGGAGAGTGGAGGGTTATTCCCCCGTATTGGAGCTAGAAGCCTTCAACGGCACTCATTACTCGAAACTCGCCAGCAAACTGGAAAACAAGTACTGTGCATTCCTCGGAGGTATCATTGTAAACTCAACTGGGATATATGTAAACCCCAACGCAGAAGAGGCGTTTGAAAAAGTAGCAAGGGGTGCTAAGAGGGACAAGAGGTGTTTTCTAATCCCCACTATCACCATCTACGCAAACGGGACTATAAGAGAAGGAGGAATAGGCACCCAGTGGTGTTTTTGGAGGTATTAGGAGGGGTTAAATTGAAAAGAAAGTTCTTCGCTGTTTCCATTCTTTTCCTTTTCCTGATCGGGTACTTGGCTTATCTTAACTCTCTCCCTCAAGCAGTTAGGGCTTATAAAATGGCGAGGATTCCAGAGAACGAGCAACTCATTGCCGTTTACCACGATACAGGCTTCTGGCAGTTTGCAACCTATGATCCAGAATCCAAAAAGCTGAAGGTTTACGCTATCAACTCAGAGAACCCAATTTTGCCATGGAGGAACGTTAAAAGCGTTGAGACACCCTTAAACTACTCCCCACTAGCACTCGACCTAAAACTCCTCAAAAAAACACCCAAAGAGACACCAGCACTCCTCTTCAACGGAAGATGGTACACAAAAGAGAACCCACCAAAATTCCCGAGAGTGGAGGATGTGAACGGGGAATTTCGGGATAAACCATTGAGGAGCCTTACTGCCTGCTGGGCTGGGAGAGAATTATGGGTCGGGAGAATACGACTCGTGGGGGGAGATGCAGTCTACGGGTCAGTCGGCCCAGGAAAGGTACTGGCCATCCCAAGTTTGGAGGAAAACCCCGGAGAAAATTTTGTATGGTACGCCGAAGTCACCGTCAACAACGAAACCTCTATGTATGATGCTCTTTATCCTGGCAATGTCAGAATCACAGGGCGCGGGAAGGCGACCGACTTAAGACCTTTCCGCTTGACAGACAAAACCGTGAGTACTGGGCTTAGAGCTCTTGAATCCATAAGAGAAGCACAAACGGCATTTATTAGTTTGGTGTACTATGAAAACCCTGACGGCTCAGGGGCTCACGCCGGCTTTATGGCCCTCACTAGATATTGGAAGGGTATATCCATGAAAACAGAACTTCCACACACATACTCCACGGTGGAGGGCACGGGCATCCCAGCAAACATAACCGGATAGTGAGGTAGTGGCCGGCCAATTGAGAGGGTTAGATGTCGAAGAAGCTCATTCTTGGAATACTTTTCCTCCTTTTTCTTTCTTTTTCCGCGTACAACACTCCCCCCATCACAACCCTTCTTGCCTTTCCCTCAAAACTCTGCAAGGGGTCCATGCAAAGGTTTATAAAACGTCCCCAGAAAAACCCTTCAGTCCCTCAGGGAGTGTTAAAGGCTAATTATCAGAGGTGATGCTCATGGGAAGGACTACTAAGGTTGGTTCCGCTGGAAGGTTCGGTCCCAGGTACGGTCTCAAGATAAGGAGAAGGGTCGCGGCCGTTGAGGCCAAAATGAAGCAGAAGCACGTTTGCCCAGTCTGCGGCAGCAAGGCTGTTAGGAGAATAAGCACCGGCATATGGCAGTGCCAGAAGTGCGGTGCAACCTTCGCCGGAGGCGCCTACCTGCCAACCACCCCGGCCGGAAAGGTCGCGAAGCGCATAGTCGCTTCGAAGGCCTGATCCTTTTCCCTTCGGGTGATGGGAATGGTGAAGGCTATTTACCGCTGTGCGAAGTGTGGAAGGGAGGTAGAGCTCGACCTCGAAACCGCGAGGGAAGTCCGCTGCCCCTACTGTGGCAGCAAGATACTCTACAAGCCGAGGCCAAAGGTGGCCAGGCGCGTTAAGGCCATCTGACTGCCTACACCTCAATTTCCAATTCTGGACTCTCCAGGGTTATCTCTCCGCTGGGCAACAGCGCAATGCTCAGTGCATGGATTTCAACCCCCACTTTCTTGGCCTCTTTTAGGAGCTTCGCTATCTCTGGATCCCCCTTCGCGTAGGGTTTGAACTTCTCAACGCCGGGCATCGCACCGATGAAGAATATCATCGCCCCCTCTCCAGCCTTTGAAAGGCCTATGAGCTCTCTTATGTGCTTCTGCCCCCTCACCGATGGGCAGTCGGGGTACATCGCGTACTCTCCCCTCTCGCCACTCCTAAGGACGGCGCTCTTCATCTCGGCGTAGATTTCACCGCTGGGACACTCGAAGAGATAATCCAGACGGGATTTTCCAACGGTTATTTCCTTCCTCTTTATGGAACAATCCTTTAGCCAGGGAACCAAACCGAGCCCAACGGCCCTTTCAAAGGCCCTTGCCTGCGTTCTCGTGTCTATTATTGCTCCCTTTCCACCGGGCTCCTCAAAGGCCACCAAAACGAAGTCCGTCTTTCCGCCGCCCTTAGACGTGCAGAAGGCTCTTCTGCCCTTAACCATGAACTCCTCCAGCCGGCCGGTGTTGGTGATTAGGGCTTTCCTGGTTTCGCCGTTTACCTCGACAAGGGCGACGAAGCGGTTGAGTCTTTCGATGAAGGTGCACGGAACGATGTTAAGGGTTAGCAGCACTGGTTCCGTCATGGTAAAACTACACCGAAAGACGTTTTTAACTTTGGGGGCAATTCCCCGTGGTGATAGAATGATACCGGAGGAGTTCATCAAATATGCCTTCGAGGAGAGGGTGGCTGGAATAAGAAAACTGGCCGAGGGGAAGTTTGACCCCTCCGTTCTGCTCGGCTTCACGAGGCACAACCCGGCGATAATAACCTGCGGAGGGGCCGGGCCGAACGGGTCGATCAAGGGGATAGGCTTCATTCACAAGGAGGGATACCTGAAAGAAACCCTCCAGAAGCTCAGGGATGAGCTTAAGAGGCCCTACACCCCCAGGGAAGCCCTCAGCTTTCTCCTCAACGAGATCTACGTGAGGGAGAAGGTTGACTTCACCAAGCTGGTGTCCCTCGAACTTGCCAAAAAGCACACGTGGACGAACGTCACGGGAGGAAGCAGAGAAGCGACTGTGCTCTTCTTCACTCCTCCGAGCACTTCCTATGAGGTTCGGTGTGAGGTTGAAGTTCATGAGGATGATGAAGTCTGGGAGTACACCAACGCCGTCCACGACACGTTCCACAGACCGGAGAAGCCAAGGGACTGGAGCAGGACGCCGGCCTATCTCTTCAAAATCAGGGAGATCTACGACAACGGAGAGAGGGCGATGGGGGTGAGGATTTACCCCACCTAAAACCTTAAATATCTCCGCAGGAACATTAAGACGAGAATCTAAAGGAGGCGAAAGCCATGGTTGATTTTGAACTCCTGAAAAAAATCATAGAATCCCCAGGAGTCTCCGGTTTTGAGAACTACGGTGTCAGGGACGCCGTAATTGAGGCTTTCAAGCCCTACGTCGATGAGATAAGGGTTGACAAGCTGGGCAACGTTATAGCCCACAAGAAGGGGAAGGGCCCGAAGGTCATGCTCGCGGCCCATATGGACCAGATCGGTCTCATGGTCACCCACATTGAGAAGAACGGCTTCCTCCGTGTTGCCCCCGTTGGCGGCGTTGACCCGAGGACCCTCATAGCCCAGCGCTTCAAGGTGTGGGTCGGCCCAGGGAAATTCGTCTACGGTGTCGGCGGAAGCGTTCCCCCACACATTCAGAAGCCTGAGGAGAGGAACAAGGCCCCGACCTGGGACCAGGTCTTCATAGACATCGGCGCCGAGAGCAAGGAAGAAGCCGAGGAGATGGGCGCTAAGATAGGCACCGTCATCACCTGGGACGGAAGACTTGAGAGGCTTGGAAAGCACCGCCTGATAAGCCTTGCTCACGACGACAGGATAGCGGTTTACATTCTCGTTGAGGCCGCCAGGCAGCTGACCGAGACCGACGCCGACGTCTACTTCGTGGGCACGGTTCAGGAGGAGGTCGGCCTCAGGGGCGCGAGGGTTTCAGCATTTGGCATCGACCCGGACTACGGCTTCGCCCTTGATGTTACCATCGCTGCCGACGTTCCAGGAACGCCGGAGCACAAGCAGATAACCCAGCTTGGAAAGGGAGTTGCGATAAAGATTATGGACCGCTCCGTTATCTGCCACCCGACCATCGTCCGCTGGATGGAGGAGCTGGCGAAGAAGAACGAGATTCCCTACCAGTGGGACATCCTGACCGGCGGAGGAACGGACGCTGGAGTCATTCACCTCAACAAGGAGGGCGTCCCGAGCGGCGGCATAAGTATCCCGGCGCGCTACATCCACTCCAACACGGAAGTTGTTGACGAGCGCGATGTCGACGCTGCGGTCAAGCTGACCGTCAAGGTTCTTGAGGAGATTCCGAACCTGAAGCTCTGAGCTCCTCTCCTTCTCTGCTTTCTCCGCTTTCTTTGTCGTCTCCGTTTATATCTATGTTTGTTTCTCTTTCTTCGGCTTCAGAATTGGCCTCAGAAACCCCAGTAGAGGAAATCCCGGGGGAAATCTCACCTGGGGATTTACTTCCAGCTGGCTTGAGGAGTTTGTATGATTCGTAGGCGAAGAAAGCGAGACCTGAGATTATCCCCGCCAAGAGAGAAGGGGTCTTGGAGGGGAGGGTCATCCCTCTGTGCCAGTGGTATAAGAGGTAGTTCTGATATGCAAAGAGATAGACGAACCAGCCGATGAGGAGGGCCTCGATCGCGTATTCCACCAGTTTGCCCCAGTCAATGTCCTCAATGCTCCACTCACTCATTTTTACCATCGTAGCTGGATTGGGCTGATAGTTAAAAAGTTTTGGCAAAGGGTTAAAAGTTCCAGTCGTGATGGAATGGAGAGGAGAGAACCCATGGAGTACTTCCCGTACGAGAGCCCAAGGGCGCACCAGGAGGAGTTCATACGGATCGTTGATGACGTCGTGAGAAACGGAGAGAACGCTATAATCGAGGCCCCAACGGGCTTTGGAAAGACGATAAGTGTTCTGGCTGGAGTCCTTCCCCATGCGAAAGAGATGGGCTACAAAGTCCTCTATTTAGCAAGAACCCACCGTCAGATGGACAGGGTCATCGAGGAGCTCAAGGCGATAAACGGCAAGAGCCCGGTTTCCGGGGTGGAGCTGAGGAGCAGGAAGGAGCTCTGCCTCCACAACTACCTGCGCGAGTACACGGGCGACGCATACACCGCGATGGTCGTATGCAAGAACCTGAAGAAGAGCGGCAAGTGCCCCTTCTACGAGAACGAGAAGAAGAAAAAGGAGGAATTTGAGGAAGTGGCGAGGTTTTTCCTCCGGGAACCCAGTCACCCCTCCGAGATACTGAGCTACGCCGAAACGCTTGAGCTCTGCCCATACGACCTGACGAGAAAGGTGGCGGAGAAAGCCGACGTCATAGTGGCCAGTTATCTCTACATGATCTCCCCCGGCATAAGGAAAGCCTTCCTCGACGGGCTGGGCCTCCAGTACGAAGACCTGATAGTAATATTCGATGAGGCTCACAACCTCCCTGACCAGACGATATCGGCCCTGAGCGACAGGTTGAGCATCCACACCCTCAACAGGGCGATAAAAGAAGCCGACGAGTATGGCGAGAACGAGATAGCGAATTTCCTGAGCATACTGGGCAGGGGGCTTGAGATACTGTTCCAGGAAAAGCTCTCAAACAGGGACGTTCATGAGACCCCGATTCAGCCGGAGCTCGTCTTCTCCCACGTTCTGAGCGTCCTCGGAATCAACGCCCGCTACCTGGTAAAAACCCTCAACGAGATGGTCTCGGTTGGGGACTCCATAAGGGAGGACAGGATAAACAAGAACGAGCCCCCGAGGAGCTACATCGGGAGAACCGGTGAGTTCCTCCTTCTCTGGCTCTCGCTCATTGGAAGGGACGATTACCTCTTTCTGATGACGCGAGACAGGGGATTGAGCCTTGAGCTCGTCGCCCTCGACCCTTCAAAGGCCCTGGGCTTCATAAAGGACGTCCAGAGTGCAATCTTCATGTCCGGGACGCTCACACCGCTCGAGGCTTTCCGCGACGTTATGGGAGTAAGCAACGCGAGGCTGAGGAAGTTCCCGAGGATGATAAAGAGGGAAAACGCCCTCGTGCTCGTCGCCAAGGACGTCTCCACGAGGGGGGCCGAGAGGTCGCTTGAGGTGTACAGGAGAACGGCAGACTACATAGTGGAGGCCGCGAAGATAATCCCCAAGAACGTCGGGGTCTTCACGGCCTCGTACGAGGTTCTGCAGGGGCTGCTCTCAACCAACCTCCAGGTGAGGCTTGAGGAGACCGGAAAGGCGGTCTTCATCGAAAAACAGGGGGTTTCCTCCAAGGAGAACGACCTCATGGTGGCCCAGTTCAAGGCCCACGCGAAGGCCAACGGGGCGGTTCTGCTCGGCGTGATGGGGGGCAGGAACAGCGAGGGGCAGGACTACTCCGGGGACGAGATGAACGGGGTCATCCTGGTGGGTCTGCCGTACGCACGCCCGACCCCTAGGACCGAGGCCCAGGTGAGGTACTTTGAGAAGAAGTTCCCTGGAAAGGGGCGCTACTACGGCTATTACCTACCAGCGCACAGGAAACTCGTCCAGGCAGCGGGAAGGGTGCACCGTTCGGCAGAGGAGAAGGGGAGCATAGTGATCCTCGATTACAGGGCCATGTGGAGCAACATCAAAAAGGACTTCCCGGACTGGCTCAAGGAGGGGATAAAACCGGTCGACCTCGCCAGAATGAGGCTCTATCTGCGGCGGTTCTGGGCTAACGGACGGTGAATTCCTTCTCCACCCTCACCTTCGCCCCCTCGACGTAGGCGAATTTAACGATTCTGTACCTGCCGGGGGGAAGCTCGACCGGGAGCTTCTGCTCAACAGTTTCTCCGGGCACAAGGACGATTCTCCTCTCCACGAAAACAATTCCGGGATCCCTGCGATGCCAGAAACCTAAATACTCGTACAGCTCCACTTCGTTGGTAATCTCCACCTTGACAGTGTTGGGGTTGGAGATTCGGAGAACCAGCTCACCCTTCCTGGGTGTCACATCGATGTCAAGCTCAACCTGAGGAGGGGTGCCATAAGGTATGACGCCGAACCTCTCGTTCCCGGGAACCTTAACGATCTTCATCAACTGAAAAGTTGCGTTTCTTCCGATAAAATTTTCGGTGGTGTGCCCCCTGGGAGCGAAGGGGACTCACGGCTCGCCTCGCGCTCATCCCCCGCGGTTTCCAGGGGGCAAGAAAAGTTATGGAAAAGAGCCTGAAAAAGTTTCTCATCCCACTAAGGAGGACGTTCCGTAGGCCGCTACCGAGAGGAGCTGGATTACCCTGTAAGCATCCTCGACCGTCTCCACCTGAAAGGCCACCCTCTTCCCGTCGAGCCTCTCAGCAAAGGGAAGGAGCTCAGCGGTGTCCGCCATGTGACTTCCAAGGAAACGGATTTCGACGTTAACGGGTTCTTCCGTGGTTAGGGACTTCATCTCACCCTCGCTGAACTTTATCGAGGCTTCTGTTATCCCCGCGGTCAGGCGAGCTCTAACCTGAGCCATGCTGGGGCTCTTCGAAGAGTACCTTGAAATGGAATCTTTCAGCGGTACCCTCACCGCCCAGGGGGCATGAACCTTCACGTCCCCCTCCAGGAGAACTCTATCCCCCGCCACGAGGACAACTGGAATTCCCTTTTTCCCGAGGACGTAGGCGTTCAGGAGAAACTCGCTGACTTCTACGCCGTTTACCTTTATCCAGTCTATCGTGGCACTGCTGTACGTGTGGTCGAAGGATGCTCTTCCTGTTCCTGATTTCGCGTGATAACCCAGGAAAAGTGCAACATCGCTCCCCTCCACCCCGCTAACCATGCTAATAGGTCGGGGATAGCCCCTAACGAGTTCCACGTACTCCGGAAGTTTTGAGGGTATTACGTTCACCATTGGCCCGTGGCTGTCGGCAACGGTTATCTCATCGAAGCCGTTGCTGTAGAGGACTTCAGCGGCAATGTTAACGACCTCGGTGGCTATCTCCCTCGCTTCATCGTAGAGCGGAGTCCCCGGCCGGAGGTGGAGCGGAGAGGTCACGTAGGGCAACCCCTCAAGGTCTACCGAGATGAACGCCCTCATGTTCACTCCTCCGGGTACTCCTGGCAGGGGCAGAGCATCACGAGAACCCTCCTGTGCCTCGGTCCGTCGAGCTCGACGAACAGTATTCTCTGCCACGTCCCAAGGAGGAGCTCCCCCTCGTCAACGGGGATTACCAGCTCGGAGTTCAGGAGAAGCGAGGCCCTGAGGTGACTGTGGGCGTTGTGGTCTATCCTATCGTGGAGGTAGTCGGCACCCTTCGGCACGAGTTCCTTCATCTTGCTCTTAAAATCCTGGAGGAGGCCTTCCTCAGGCTCGTTTATCATGAGGCCGGTTGTGGTGTGCTTTGTGAACACAACGACAATCCCGTGCTTCAGCTTGCCCTCCCAGACCTTCTTCTGGACTTCATCCGTTATGTCCAGGATCTGGAACCCTTCCCTCGTGGGAACATCTATCGTGAAGAGCATGGAACCACCACTTTAAAATGGGAAGAAAAGTTTAAACGTTTGTCGATGGATTATGAGAGAACCTTAACCAGCTCCTCGAGTATTTCCCTTGAGGTTTTAACGCCGTCCTGAACGAGGTAGCGCAGGATCACCGCAAGCTCGTAAGCCTCTACGAGCTTTTCTCTTCTGGAATCACTGGATTTACCCTCAAAAAGTTCCCTTCGGAGGGTGTTGTAGATTTCACCGACCGCATCCCTGAAGAGGACTTCCTCACCAACGAGCTTGCCCTCCAGGATCGCGGAGGATAAATCTTTAACGTAATCAATGGGGTCTCCCTTAGATTCCCTTCGCATCATAATCCTTAGCCTTTCCATTAACGACCACCTTCTCGCTTATCTCCCTGTCGAGGGCGTTCAGGAGTATCTCAGCCACGAGGATGGAAGAGAACCGCGGATCCCTCACACCGAGGGCAACGTCAACTGCCTTTGAGACGTCACCCATCTTAAGTAGCCGGTGGGCGATGTCCGCCAGGACGACCGAGCGCAGGCGTTCGTCTTTTATGACCTCCGCGACCTTCATGGCACCCTCCACGTCACCCCTGACAAGGGAATACCTAGCTATCTTAACACGAACTTCTTCGCCCTTCGAGCGCTCCCATATAGCCCGTATAGTCTCCCAGTCCCCGTCGTCGGGCCTCTCCAAAAAGTGGTTCATAACTGCGCGGCCAACCTCTGCGGCCTCTTTGGAGTTCAGAACGCGGATGAACGATGGCAGGGCCCTGGGAGCAACGTCCACAAGCTTGAGGGCAGTTTCCACCATGGCGTTGCCGTCCCCGAACTTTCTCAAAAGATCAGCGGCCTCGACAGGCTCACCCGCAATGGCAAACGCTATCGCCAGTTCGACCTTGAAATCGTCCCCAAACTTCTCAACGAGTTCCTTTGCGAGGGCCTTCAAAGCCGGGACGTGCTTTTCAATGACATCCCTCTCCTTCAGGAAGAAGAGGGCCTCTTTGAAAGCCTGCTTTGCCCATTCCTTTACGTTAATCTCCTTGATAGCCCCAATCCCGTTCTCGTAACTCCCCATGAGGAAGTAGGATTTCATTATCTCAATTATTGCCTTGGAACGGTAGGGTTCGGAGGATACATGCTCCAGCGCCATTTTGCTCTTTCTTATTCTGTATGCAACCTTAACGCGCTCCGTTCCTATAAGAGAGGTGTTTCTGCGGATGATCTGAAGGAGAATGCTGTCCCTGAGCTCCTGGTTCTTTATCTCTACAGCGTACATAACCGCTTCGCTTATCTCGCCGAGGCCCAACATGTACCTGGCGGCGAGGGCCATGAGATCGTCACGCACGGGAGAGGGAAATGCCTTGGAATCCTCAACAACCCTAAGGTAAAGTTTTTTCGATGTGTTTAGTCCGGCTTTTTTCATCGAGTAACCTATTGAAAGAAGAGCCCTAAGCATCTTAACTGGGTCTTCGATTTCCTTGGTCGTCTCAATGGCCTTGAGAAAAACAAGTTTGAACTTCGCGTCCTTCACCTTTGCGAGACGCTCTCCAATTTTAGCATAGGTCGTTGCCCGGAGGTAAGGATCGCGTATGACTTCAACAGTATCGATTATTTCAGAGGTTAGCAATGAACCACCCCCGTAATAACCTTCCGAAACTAGAGTTCTTAACATTATCGGCCCAAATGCTTTTAAACGGGCAAGTAAAGCCTTTTCCATGTACGCAGTAATCTTTGGCAAGAATCCAGTCCTCAGCGAGGCAGAATTTTATTCGTTCGCCAAGAGATTCAGCCTAAAGGTTAAACCCATGGAGTCGAGCCGTTACTGGTTGTTATTCGGCTCTTCTCCCCAAGTTGAAAGGTACTTCTACTGGCTCGGCGGTTCTTTAAAGCTCGTCCGGATAGTCGGCGAGGGCGAGGAAGCTTTGAAAGACCTCGAGTACGCCAAGCTCTTCACGGTTAGCCTCTATGGGAGGAACGACTGGCAGTTCTGGAGGAAGCTCGGGAGCGAGATAAAGAGGGAGTTCAAAGAGGAGGGGCCCGCCAAGTTCTTCAAGCCTGCGAAGACCTACTCAATGCCAGCGGAGCTCATCCTGAAGGGTTTCCCTGAGGTCAAGGACTTCGTCTTCCTCTTCAGAGAAGACAGGAGCTTCCTCGTCGGAGAAACCATTAAGGTCACCGACCCCTTCGAGCTGAAGAAGCTCGACGTCGAGAGGCCTGTTCAGAAGCCCATCCTCTCAATCCCGCCCAGGCTCGCAAGGATAATGGTGAACCTGACGGAAATCCGAAAAGGGAGCTTTCTGGACCCGTTCTGCGGCATCGGAACGGTGGTTCAGGAGTTCGTCCTGCAGAGGCTGGATGCCCATGGGAGCGACCGCGACGAGGAGCAGATTAAGGCGGCAAAGAAGAACCTCACCTGGCTTAGGAAGGAGTTCAGGCTCAAGAACTCGGCCCATTTAGAAGTCTGCGACGCGAGAAAACTGAAGCACTGCTTCAGGCAGAGGTTCGACGCGATAGTCACCGAGCCGTACCTTGGAAAGCCCCTCAAGGGGAACCCTAGCAGGAGCGAAGCAATTAAACTCGCCAACGAGCTTGACCGCTTCTACTATCCGGTCTTCGAGAGCTTTGCCAACGTGCTGAAGAGGAACGGGAGGGTTGTTTTCGTCTTCCCAGCGTATAAGCTGAGTGGCGGTAGGATATACAGGAAGGAAAGGAAGTGGCTCGGAAAGCTCGGCTTTGAGATTCTTGGCAGATACCTTGACTACGAGGAGAGGCACAGGGTTGTCAGGGACATCCACGTGCTGCGGTACAGGGGATAAACCATTATGGGAGGAATGCAATAGTAAGATTGGTGATAACGTGGGAGACATAGTGGTTAGGGTGCCCCTGAGTGTGGACGAGAAGCTGGCGGACTTGATAGCAAAGACTATCTCTGAGAGACTAAAGACCCCTGCAAGGCTCAACGAGATGCTCAAGAACTCCGAGCTTTCAGAGGAGGATGCAGTAGAACTTGGAAGGAAAGCAAAAATGGGACGGGGCGAGTATCTTGGGGGAAGATATTTTTCTAGTGACTAACACGAACTTGCTCTTCTCGTTCTTCTGAAAAAAAATCGAACACCAAAGAACTCCCTGAGCTCCTTGGAATCACCCGATAAGCCTCTCGTGTTCCTGCTTCATACAGCGGTGAGCGACGACTGTAAGGCCAGCTTCTTTCGCCTTCTTGAACGCCGCCCAGTTGTAGGTATTGAACTGGAACCAGACCACTTTCGCGCCCTTCTTTATCGCCTGCTCTACGTAGTCCATCGTAAACTCAGGTCTCACGGATAGGTCAACGATTTCGACTTCATTCGGGATTTCAAGGACGTTCGAATAGCATTTCTTCCCAAGAACTTCCTCATAGCGCGGGTTCACGGGATAGACCTCGTAGCCGCGCTCAAGGAGATACCACATGACATCGTTGGAGTCGCGCTCCGGCTTTGGTGATGCCCCGACAAGGGCGATCTTCCGGTATTTCGTCAGTATTTTCCTAACTTCCTCATCACTTAACCTGTCAACTGGCATCTTCATTACCATGGCTATCCCCGAGGATTTGGAAAGCAATATTTAAAACTCTAACCGAGAAGTTTCTTCGATGAGAACATGGCCCTATACGAAGAGACCCTTACGAGTAGGGCGTTCCAGATCATCGTGCTGATTCCAATCCTTGCGATGCTCGCGGGTCTTTACAGTGCGTATCATGCGGGAGAGGGTTTTGGAATAATGCTCGCGACCACACTTGGAATTTCAGTTCTCCTTCTGGATGTCGCGGCCATCAAAATCGAGATAGATGAGCGTGAGGTCAGAATAAGGGGCCTTTTCGGGCTCATAGTCCGGAAGACGGTTTCTATCGAGAACATAGCGGGCTTTGAGGTTCGGAAGGGCTGGATGAGCTGTTACGGGACGATCCACTTCACCCTTCCAGCAAAGGCATGTGTTAAGATACGGCAGAAGAAGGGCTGGACAGTTTCATTTTCCACCAACCGGCCGGAGAATCTGGTAGAGGCTCTCAGGGCTCTGGGCGTTCCACGAGAACCTTAGAGCCGCTCACACCAACGATTTTAACAACTTCTCCCCGTCTAGCGCTTCCTTTTATGCACTCCGCGCTCCAGAGCTCGCCGTCCACCTTCACGAGACCCTCCGGATCCAAATCCTCAACGACCAGGGCGATCCTTCCGACCAGGCTCTCCGAGCCAGCCCTAGGCCTTGCGCTAAGGCCACCGCGCAGGATGAATGGCGCCACAAGGATGTCCTTGAAGATTAGAACGCCTATAACAGACGCCACCGCCCATAGAGGAACCTCAACCCCGAAGCCCGGCAGCACCCAGACGAGGAAAAGCCCCACTATGATTTCGTCCACCGAGAGAAGGAGGAACTTTACTATTCTGCCGAACCTCACTCCCTTCCCTCCAGCCACCGCCAGTACGGGTTGAGTTCGAGTACGCCCCACCACTTATTGAGTTCCTCCCTTGCGGGGCGGTAATCCGGGTAGAAGCATAAAACAAAGTCCCAGAAAGCCCTTGAGTGGTTGCGGTGCTTCAGGTGGGCCAGCTCGTGGACGACCACGTACTCCCTGAGCTCAGGGGGGACGGCGGCAAGGCGGAGGTTGAAGTTGAGGTTTCCCTTTCCGGAGCAGCTGCCCCATCTGGTTCTCTGAGAGCGGATGAAGAGCTTCCCGGGGGATACTCCCATCCTTCCAGCATAGGATTCAATGAGTTCCTCTATTCTCGGCCGGAGGAATCTCTTAAGCTCCTCCCTGAGTTCGTCGGGGTATGGCGGAAGGACAACCGTCTTAAAGCGCTCGTGAATTCGGGCTTTCCTCCCCCGAACCACTCCGTAGAACTCGCCATTGACTGGGAATCCGGATTCAGCCAGCTCACGCAGGCCGTCTATTTCAGCCATCTTCCCCTCGAGCCACGAGGAGTTCCTCTGGAGAAAGCTTTCAACGTCGAAGCCCTCCGGGGCCGTGACAATGACCTCACCGTCGGGTTTAACCTCGATGCGGGCGTACCTTACAGGCCTCCTCCGAACCCTCAGGTTCATGCTACCACCTTTTAAGGAGAATTGACGAAAGACCCTTATGAAGGTTCGGGTTATCGAGCGAAGGGCAAAGAGCATCTACACCCGGTCAAGAATTCCGGGCGTTGACTGGACGGTGAACCAGTATACCGGCTGTGCCTTCGCCTGCAAATACTGCTACGCCAAGTTTCTGACGAGGTGGAAGGACCACGGAGAGTGGGGAAGCTGGGTTGAGGTTAAGACCAACGCCCCCGAGCTCGCCGGGAAGCACGTGAGGGGAAGTATCGTGATGTCCACCGTGAGCGACCCCTACCAGCCGGTAGAGGCGAAGCTGAAGCTGACGAGGCGCGTTCTTCGGTATATGGATAAGAGAAACGAACTGTCGATACTCACCAAATCGCCGCTCGTCACCAGGGACATAGACCTCTTCAAGCTTTTCGACCGCATAGAGGTCGGTCTCACAATAAACGGCTTCACAGGGAGGGAAAAGGCGCTCTTCGAGCCGCTGACGCCCGTTCACGAGGCGAGGGTGAACGCTCTCAAGACCCTTAAGGAAGCCGGATTGAGAACCTACGTCTTCGTGAGCCCGATAATTCCCGAAATCACGGACGTCTCCGCGATAGTCGAGGACACCATGGACTTCGCGGACTACTACCTCTTCGAGGTTCTCAACCTCCGCGCGGCAGGCAGGGAGTTCCAGAGGCTCCTCCGCGAGGGGTACCCGGAGGGCTACGCGGTTCTGACAGAGGATGAGAAGTTCGGGGAGTTCCTGCGGGAATTGGAGGGGAAGATAAAGGGCCTTGGAGTGAAGGCTGAGGGTATAGAGACCCACCGGAGGGGTTGGGAGTTCGTCGAGCTGTGAGTTCACTCCTTCGGGATAACGGCCACCACCAGCGAGTTGACGTTCGTCCCAGTCGGGCCGGTCTTGAGGAGCGCGCCGACCTTTTCGAGGGCGTGATAGGTGTCGTGCCTCTTCAGGACATCCTCCACATCGATTCCCGCTTTCTTCAGCTTTTCAAGCGTTCTTCCATTAACTATTCCTCCGGCTGCATCCGTGGGACCGTCGGTTCCGTCGGTGTCCACTGCCAGAACCACCGCGTTCAGCCCGGCTATCTTCCTCGCTATACTTAAAGCGAACTCCTGGTTCGGACCGCCGAGGCCGGCTTCTCCCCCTATAGTGACCGTCCACTCACCGCCGGCTATGAGGACGGCCGGCTTTGTAACCGGGCGGTCGTATCTGGCTATCTCCTGAACTATGGAACCTATGGCTAGGGCAACGTCTTTGGCCTCCCCCTCCAGGGTAGTAGTCAATATAGCGGAATTGAAGCCGAGCTCTTCAGCCTTACTCCTGGCGGCTTCACACGCTATCGTCCCGCTTCCCACGATGAAGTTGTGGACGTTCGGTAAATCCTCCTTCAGCGTCTCCTCTGCCTCTCTCCTCAAACCGCGCTCTATGTGCTTCCTAACACTCTCAGGGAGCTTCTCCCAGACGTTGTAGAGCCTCAGAATCCTGTAGGCGTCCTGGAAGGTGGTGGGGTCCTTCACCGTCGGGCCCGAGGCTATGGCCTCAAGAGGGTCTCCGACAACGTCCGAGAGGATGAGGCTTATTAGGGTTCCCCCAACCTGTTTAGCCAACTTTCCACCCTTCACCGCCGAGATGTGCTTCCTTACGGTGTTTATCTCGTAGATTTTTGCCCCGCTCCTGAGGAGGAGTTCATTCGTTTTGATTTTGTCCTCAAGGCTTATCCCCTCCTCCGGGAGAAGGAAGAGTGCGGAACCGCCGCCCGATATAAGGACAAGGAGTATATCCTGGGGACCGACTTTTCTGGCCATCTCAAGGCCGAGTTTGGCCCCTAAAAGGGAGTTCTCGTCCGGAACCGGATGGCCGGCCTCAACTACCCTAATGCCCGGTTTTCTGGGGCAGCTCTCCGCGTAGCCGTACTTCGTAACGACAACGCCTTCCTCGATCCTATTCCCGAGAACGTCCACGACGGCCTTTGTCATTGCGCAGGCGGCCTTTCCGAAGGCTAGGAGGTAAATCCTACCTTTGACCTCGAAATGGTGACCTTTCACCTCTATTCCTTTTCCGTCAAAGGAAAGTGAGCGCTTAACTGCCTCGTACGGATTTGCCGCTTCCAGAGCGGAGTTCATTACCTCCATGGCAACTGTACGAGGGTTCACTTTTCACACCCCGCCAGCCCGAGTGAGGAGACAACCTTTCTGGCCTCCTCTTCGATTATGCTGCCATCTTTGATTGCCTTCTCAAGAAGGTAGCGGGCAGTGAAGCACTGGGCAGGGAGGAGGGGGTTCCTGGTTAGGACGTAGCTCTGCTCCCGCTTGTACATGAAGTGCCAGTCGAGCTGGGCCAGGATAATGAAGCCGATGATGGCAAGGAGGTATGAGATGCCAACGAACTCGCGGAAGGAGGACCATGCCGCTCTCCAGGGAACGGAATAGAGCTCCTTGACAGAGACAAAGAGTATCATGAAGCTGTTGGCGACGCTGAGGTAGCTGGCCGCCCTCGTTATCTTGAGCTTCCAGAGGACAACCAAATCCCGCGTCCTCACGAGTTTTCCGATGCTCATGTCCCCACCGAAAAAAGTTGTGGTAGGAGCTTAAAGGCCTTCACCCCAGTTGCGGCTCCCCATTGCCCTCGGGCAGTTTAACACTATGCCAAAACTAAATTTCTCGACTCCAATCAGAGGGACATGGATGTTCAATCAGGTTTTTAAAGCGTTGGTTAGACCTCCCACAGAGAGACGTGTTAGGTGAGGCTAATGGCGATAACCTTTGCATCTAACCCGAATATGCCTGAGGAGATTGCGGCGCTCTTTAGGAAGCAGCACTACGCGCTCGTGGGCAGGCACAGCTCCGTTAAACTCTGCCACTGGCTCAAGGAGAGCATAAAGCACGACCGCTTCTGCTACAAGCAGAAGTTCTACGGCATACACTCCCACCGCTGCCTGCAGATGACCCCGGTTACTGCATGGTGCACCCACAACTGCATATTCTGCTGGCGCCCGATGGAGGGCTTCCTGGGCACTGAACTGCCCCAGCCCTGGGACGACCCGGCCTTCATAGTCGAGGAGAGCATAAAGGCCCAGAGAAAGCTCCTCGTCGGCTACAAGGGCATGCCCAGAATCAACATGAAGAAGTTTGAAGAGGCCTGGAACCCAAGGCACGCGGCCATAAGCCTGTCCGGCGAGCCGATGCTCTATCCATACATGGGCGATCTAGTTGAGGAGTTCCACAAGAGGGGTTTCACGACCTTTATAGTCACCAACGGCACCGTTCCGGAGAGACTTGAGGAAATGAAGAAAGAAGACAAGCTCCCAAGCCAGCTCTACGTCTCGCTTACCGCTCCGGACATCGAGACATACAACCGCGTCAACGTGCCCATGATTCCGGACGGCTGGGACAGGATAAAGCAGACGCTCAAACTCATGAACGACGCCCAGACGAGGACGGTAATCAGGATGACGCTTGTGAAGGGCGAGAACATGAATAACCCCAGGGGCTACGCGAAGCTCATAAAGCTCGCCAACCCGATGTTCGTCGAGGCTAAGGCTTACATGTTCGTGGGCTTCTCAAGGAACAGGCTCACCATCAACAACATGCCGCGCCACGAGGAGATAAAGGCCTTCGCCGAGGAGCTCCTGAAGTACCTGCCCGGTTACCACCTTGAGGATGAGTACGAGCCGAGCAGGGTCGTCCTCCTCATGAGGGACGACGTTGACCCCAATGGACGCGGTCTGAACGGCCGCTTTGTGAAGTTCTAATCTCCACTAGATTCTCTTTTTATCCTTTCCGCCCCATTCACCTCCACGTGGAAAACTTTATTTATTCTGACGCCGACTAAGGGTAGAGGTGTTAACAATGAGGGGAGCCCTTAACGCGTTCGTAATCATTCTCATCACCATAGTAACCCTGTCACCGCTGGCTGCGGCCGTATCAATAAACGACGGCTCTGCCAATTTTCTCAAGAACTTTGGGGACAGCACAGGACAGATAAGGCACCTTAGCCTTGCAATCATCGCTTTAAGCGAAGCAAAGGGAAAGGTCCGCGATGACCCAACGCCGAAGATAAGGGAGTTCACCAGAGAGTTGCTGTCATGCCAGAACCCCGACGGAGGATGGGGGTACTTCAACGGGAGCGTTAGCAATGTTCTGGAGACTTCTTACGCCGTTGTGGCCCTCAAGGAGGCCGAGCCTTTCTTTGAGGGTACCTCCGATTACTGGAGGGTGGACAACGCCAGAAAAAGCGGGATAAACTTCATCCTTTCCTCCCGCACTGGAAAGGCCTGGGGCTACGTTTCCGGGACGTCGCCCATGTTCTACCCCACAGTAATGGCCCTATGGGCTCTGGGGAAGAACGGTTACACCGTGGACGATCCGGAGGTCGCCGATGCCCTCTCCGTTCTCTCCGCACTCCCCATGTATATTGACAACGTAACCGCGCTCGGCCTCAAGCTCATAGCACTCAAGGCCGTTGGGGCCAGCGTTGAGAACTCAAGCGTCGAAACGGTAATGAATCTTCTCCAGAACGGAAGCCTGAGCCCGCAGCAGAGGGCCATTTTAACGTACGCGGCAACACTCTATTCCAAGCCTACGTTTGAACTTGTTGCCGACATAGCCCGTCTGGATGAGATAAAGCACACCGGACGGAACAATGTTTTTTGGGCTGACACTCCAAAGTATCCAATGTCCATAACGGACACCATAACTCCAACAGCCTACGCCCTCATGGCGATTTCCGAGCTCGTTCCACCGATAGAGAGTGTCTCAGTCAATCCAAACGAGATGCCGTGCGACGAGCTCCTCTCATACCAGAACCCCGACGGGGGATGGGGACTGCGCAAAGGTCTTCCATCGAACGAGATGGCCACCTACTATGCCCTTCAGGCAGTTGAGGCCTGCTATCCTGCCCCACAGGCAGTGGAGAGGGCAATAAACTGGACGAAAGATAGGCTGGCTCACGACGAGTCAGAAGCCCTCAAAGAGGGTAGGATGACGGTGGATTATTACTACGCACTTATGACGCTCGTACGCTTCAACGCCCTCAATGAGAGTGAGAGGGCCCATGCTATCCAGGTAATAAAGAGCCTGAAGCTCAAAACCGGGCTCTGGGGAGAGAAGGACCTCGGTCCCCAGCCTGGGGACACGGCTAGGGCAATCAGCGCCCTCCTGGCTCTGGGAGTCAGCCCCTCCGACGGGGACATTAAGGCAGCGGAAGAGTGGCTCACATCCATAAGCTCCAAGGGATGGGGCTTGTACTACGCCAGCGGTCTCTACGGTTACATGCTCGACATGAACGTCCTGGATACAATTACAGTTCTGAAAGCCCTCGAACCGCTGGTGAACGAGAGCACGCTCAGGCCACACCTTAAGTGGCTCCTCAACCAGAAGGTTGACGGCGGCTGGGCGTACGTGAAGAAGAACTACATCTGGAGCGTGAACTTCACCGCCAACGGGACACCAGTTATAACGAGCAGGGCAGTCAACGGGACACCAACCGTGTTCCTCACCGTTGAGGCGGCGACGCTCCTCATGAAGCACGGGATGGGCCACTCAATAGCTCAAGAAGCGCTGGACTTCGTCAGGTCTGCCCGCGACTCCGGGAAGCTCGTAAACGACACCCTTGATACCGCGGCGGCGATAATATACCTCTCGGGCTTCAACAGGATGCCGATGGTAGACCTCTCCGATGTAAGGAACGCCCTCGAAAGCTCGACCTTCGCAGTGGAGTACGCCAAGGGAAGGATGGAGGATGCATCGAGCATCAGAGACTACCTGATAGAGTCATTTGGCCAGAAGTTCCTCCTCGGCCCGCTCGGAAGTCTCGAAGGTGGGAACTACGTGGTCGTGGCTGGGTTCAACGACGTGAACGTTTCAGAATACAACAGGTACCTGGACGTTGAGGTCAACGGAAACACGATAACCGTGGATGGAAAGCCCTATCCGCGCGAGGGCACCGTTCTGCTCGCCCCAGGAAGAACCAAGGGAGGTGTTATCCTGTTCGTCCTCTACGACAAGGATTCATCGGAGATAGCAAAGCTGGTCTTCAGGATCGGATATGTCAAGTACATGCAGGGCAACGCCGTGGTGATCCGCTTCCAGGACAGGAACGGGGACGGGAAAGTTCAGCTCAACGAGGTAACCGCGGAAGTCGCGGGGTGAAGTAGGTGAGGGCTCTAATCATCGGGGTCGGCCAGTGCGGAACCAAGATAGCCGACCTCTTTTCCCTCCTCGATTTTGAGGCACTGGCCATAAACACGTCAAGGGGTGATTTGGATTACCTCAAGCACATCCCCCAGGACAGGAGGATACTCATAGGTGAAGGCATCACCGGAGGGAAGGGAGTCAACGCGAACCCAGTGCTCGGAAGGGAGGCCATGAGACGCGACCTTCCGATGGTGATGCGCAAGATAGGTTCTATGGTGGGGTACGATGAGGTTGACATTTTCTTCCTCACATTCGGTTTTGGTGGTGGAACCGGGGCGGGTGGAACCCCCCTGCTGGCGGAGGCGCTGAAGGAGGAGTACCCAGATTCACTCGTCGTGGCCATCGGAGCACTTCCCCTGAAGGAGGAGGGAATACGTCCGACCATCAACGCGGCGATAACCATCGACAAGCTCTCAAAGGTCGCCGACTCGATAGTAGCCATCGACAACAACAAGCTCAAGGAAGGCGATTTGGACATCAGTCAGGCCTACGAGCGGATAAACTACACGATAGTAGAGCGCATCGCCTCATTACTGGCGCTCATCGACGTCCCAGGGGAACAGACCCTTGACGCCAGCGACCTCAAGTTCGTCCTAAAAGCATTTGGCAGCTTCGCCACGGTTGGCTACGCCAAGGCGAGGGCGGACCAAGTAAAGAGCCTCTCCAGACTGATAGTGAGGTCGTTCGAGAGCGAGGGGCTCTACCTTGAGGCCAACGTTGAGTCGGCTCTCTACGGACTTGTTGCAATTCACGGCCCTCCAGAAGTGCTGAAGGCCAAGGAAATCTTCGAGGCCCTTGACGAGCTGACGGAGAGGATCAAGGGCAAGCAGATATTCAGGGGCTTCTACCCCGACCCGAGAACTAGGGAAGTGGAAGTCGTCACCCTCCTCAGCGGAATCTACGACAGCAGAAGCATCGAGGAGGTCATACTGACCGCCAAAAACTACGCCCAGTCGTTTATGAAGGCAAAAGCAGAAGCAGAGGCCAAAAAGGAGAGTCTCCTGAATGGACTGCCGGACTTCGATGACCTTTATCCCACGGGTGAGGAAGATGGCTGATACTAATACTGATAACCAGATAAAGGACTCCGTTGAGGTGGCCCTCGACCTGAACGAGAGGGAGGTGTACTCGCACATAGCGAGGGAAAGCGCCGAGGACATAAGGAGGATAATCTCATCCATAGACTCTGAGAGGGCCCGGAAGAAGGGGTTCTTCGTCTATTACCGCGACGACTGGGACGACCTCATAAGGGAGAGAATAAGGAAGGGGAAGAGACACACTGCCTTTGATTTCTACAATCCTGCTCTCCTTGACATCTGGGAGGCCAAGGTGGAGGAGCTGAAGAGCGTCCGCAAGGCGGAGTACTTCCTCTACGCGGTGATTGGGGGGGTTGCGGGAGCATTAATAGCGGCGGGCGTGCTCTTCTGGTGGCCCCTTATAGCTTTGGGAGCTTCAATCTTTCCGTTCGCGGTATGGGTTCGCGACAGGGCCCGCGAGAAGAAAGACATGATATACCACCAGCTCACCCAGTTTTTCATCGACGAGATGCGCGTTCTCCTGGGGAAGTACCGGCTTGATCCGGAGATGTACCGCTTTAAGGTGTTCAACGACGACTACTTCGGCATCAGAACAGCCAGGATAGGAAGGGAGACTTTCGCGATAGCCGAGCCCATGGACATCTGACAATGACAGATAATGCTAAGTAACTCCACAGATATGCTGGGCAACCGTTAAATACTCAAGTTTCATATGGGAGTATAGTGAGGGCTATGAGAAGGGGTCAGGTTTCGCTGGAATTCATGTTTATCTTCTCAATCATCGCCATCCTGTTAGTTTACTCCATCAATAACACGACGTTCAAGCAAGGGTCCGCATCGGTTGATACAATGACCGTTCAGGTGGCCCTTGAGGGCAAGCATGTGATAAACACAATCTCCGGGACTATCAGCCAGGTCTATTCTCAGGGCCCCGGTTCAAAGGCAACCACATACGTGAGCGTCTCTTATCTCTCAGACAAGGATATGCTCCTCAAAACATTCAACTCATCTAACATAACCATAACCCAAGTTGGAACCAACGTATCAATCACCATTGGAGATAAGGCAATAACGACGGGAGACAAAAAGAACACGTTTACAACGACGACCATCTACAACACGCCCCACAAGGACTCCATCTCGATTTCAGCGTTTCCCCGAATCTTGAAAATTGTAGTTCAGTGGAATCCCGATTTGAATGAATCCTGGAGTTTCGACCCCACTAATGGAGAGCTTGACATAAACATCAACCCCGGTGGGTGAGATGAAGAGGGGACAGATAACGTTTGACTTCCTTATTGCACTGATGCTCATCAGCGTTACCGTAGTGGGGATGATCTCAATAGCCAGCGGTGAGAAGGCCAACGCGGAGACCTTCGATACCGCGGCGAAGCTCAAAGTCTTCTCAGTTGATATGCGGGATACCGTAACCAAGGTCTACTCCATCGGAGAAGGATTTACTGTAGTCAAATCCCTGCCGATGAACCTTCAGAAGGGAGAAAGCGTGACCGTAACTCTCAACTCCACCTCCAACAGGGTTATCATCGTGGCAAACCTTAATGACGGTACGTTTAAGGTGGAACAGAACCTCCCAGTGCCGGTTTATTCCACAACCTCTGTAAAGCTGACCCCGGGAAAAGAGACCTTCAACGTGACCGCGGCCTACAATGAGACGGAGGGGAGGACGTACGTCGAGCTTAAGGGCTAAACGCGCCCAGACAGCGCTGGAAGTCCTTTTCATAGCCGCGGTGATAGTGGCGGGTGCGGCTTTAATCGTTCCCCCCTACCTGGACCAGAACACGGACGCAATGGTGGTTGCTCAAGTGAGAAGCGTTGCGGACGATGCATGTGCCTATCTCAACACGGGCGTGGTGATCCAAGACAGCAAGCATGCCGCGCTGAATCCGCTGATAACAAACGCCAATTACAGCTCGATTGGATGCATGGTGAGAGGAGTTGGGATAACCTCTTCAAACGATACCAGCGTCACGGTAAAAGTGGAGCTGGAATACATTCGGAGCACAGTTCAGAACTCAACAGTTGCGAATGCCACTAAATCGTTCATAATAAATGAACTTAAGAGCAGGAGCGAGTTCCATTCCGTAGGGAGTTCTCTCGTTTACGGTAAGAAAAGTGTGAGTATAATAGTTCAGGCGGTGAGAAGATGAGGAGGGGCCAGCTGCTTACCCTCGATGCTATGCTCTCATTGATCCTAGTCGTTTTCATCCTTGCAACCGTGACCAACACATCCTCGGCGCTCAAGGAGGAGATATCCTCTATGATAGAATGGCAGGAGCGAGCTAACATAGCCGAGAATATGCTTGATGTACTGACGAAGAGTCCAGGTGAGCCCCCCAACTGGTATCTCGACCCGAGTAGTGTTAAGGTGGTAGGGTTGAGGAGCTCGGATAAGACATACGCTCTCAACTACCGCAAGCTCATGGCCCTGAACTCCTCGATAGATGAACTTGTGGGAGCACTCACAAACCTCTCGCAGGGAAAGGACTTCATGATAGAGACCTTCGTCTCAAAGTACAAAGTGGGCATTGAGGGGAGGTTTCCGAGGGTTTATCTGAGCAATGTGACGTTCAAAAGTCCAGTAAATGATAAGCAAGGTGTGAATTTTGATATTGTAAAAAGTGGAACCAACGGGGGATTTGGAATTAGTTATATAAAACTTAAACTCTTAAATGGTAGCGAGTATATCAACAGCGGTGTGTGTGATTTAGTCAATGGAAAAAGCAGCACCATTAACACAAAGAACACAGGAGTATACTATGTTAAGGTTATAATTACAGATACAGTGAATCTAACTGCGAAGAGGGGAAACGGATATCTCCCTCCATCCCCAAAAGAGATTCCAGCAGGTTCTGTTATTGAGCTTTATCTGAATCAAACCAGCGCATTTAATTTACAGGTCAATGGTTGCCCCAATAGTGTCAACAGTGTCACTATATCTGGAAAAGGAAACATTAAAGTAACAGTTTCAGCCTACGATAACAGCATCCCCAAACTAATAGCAAACTACACCTCCGCCCCGGTTTTTGAATCCCTCGGAAACCCGACATACGCTTTTGCAGTTATAAACGGAACTGTCGTTACCGACCAGGGAGTGATAAACGCCTCTATGAACCGTTCTCCATGGATTGAAGTAGGCAAAAGAACAGGAATCATTGAGAAATTTGAGTACAATCTCTCTGCTTCCCCTTCAGCCCAGATTCCGATGATTTATGGTACCTTACGGAATCCCTTGCCAGGTGGGGCGTATCTCAAAGTCATGGTTCCGAATAGTACTGGGAATATGTCTTTCGTGGCGATTTCAGGAATCGAAACAAGAGGGCTCCTTATTCACAAGGACAACAGTAACGAACCTGTCACAGGGATTCTCGTGTACGACAACACCACCGTTCAATACTCTGGAAACGCGACTTCAGTATCCATCCCCCTTAACGCCCTTTTCGGTAGTCCTGGCTCAGGAGATACGATAGGTTTATGGTTTTACTCCCTTAGCAACAGCTGGAATAGGAATAGTGTAACGATTGAATGCGTCCCTGACTTGAGATGGGTGCTCGAACCCAGATTGGAGGCAGCCATAATAAAACTCTGGGTGTGGGATGACTCATGAAAAGGCGAGGCTTCGTGTTTACACTGGACGCGATGCTGTCAATAGTGATGGTCCTAATTGTGATAACCTCAATTACATCTATCCAAGAGAACTCGGGACAAGTGTATTCCACTGTCATGAGAATGAAAACTATGTACACCGCGGAGGATGTTATGAACGTTCTCTCAAATGCCCCACTGAGTTCACTTGTGAATGAGAGCGTTTTGAGAGATTGGAGCAGAACTGGGGTACTGAACACCTCCCTCTATGTAAGTCCATCCACCCCTCCTCTAAAGATAGCACTAATGTACTGGGCACTCTCGAATATCTCCACGTATGAAAACCTGCACCTCGAAGACAAAGCGCGGACCATAATTGAGTATGTAATAACTCACAACTTCCCCGGTTATGGATTTCAGTTTAAGGTTAATTCGACTACCATAGCAGAACATGGTAACATCTCAAATGCTAGTGATATCACTGCAGTCTCAGCTATCATGAGCGGCTTTCAGCGGGGCAAAAGACCCATCGGTTATATCAGCAGAGCTTACCTCACCTATGCTCAGCATAGATACTCTCAGCTTATTGGCATTCAAAGAATAGTCGCTGGAGGTGACGGGAACACTCTGTACGTGGATATCCCAGTTGATCTTCCCGACGACGCGGCGGACATCTCCGCAAAGGGTGCATTTTACGCCAGGATAATTGGATATAATGGTAATAAAATTTCTCTCACAATTTCGAATTCCAACGGTGATACTGAATATGGAGATCTTGGGTCTGGAGGGAAAGTTGATTTAAGCAACTACCTCTTACCAGGGAGTAACATTCTAAGGTTCACCATAGACAGTGGAGGGGCAGACGAGGTTGGCTTCGGTAGCGGCAGCGTTCTACTAACATCGTACACCACCAACAGCACATCCTACACGAGTCCGGATAGGGTAGACCTCTACAATGTAACCAGCTATTACGGTTTTGTTCAGTTTGTTACGGTTGTCCCAACCGGAAACGTCACGAGCACAAGTATTTATCTAAAGACCACCGGCGTAGATAGAATACATCTCTACTACAACAACGGCACGGGTATCTGCGATATGGGACTTTCCAAGTCTCCTGTGGATGGCATCACTTACTTCTCATCAGATGAAATCGAAAGTGGACTCTCAAGATGCGGGGTTACGTATTCCAACCTCAACAAAAGGGCTTTTACGTTTGTTATAGGATTCGATGCCACCTGGCCTTCCGGCAGTAGTAATCCGGAGTACAGTACCACTTACAGGGAGAGGCACCTCTACGGCTTTGGTCAATCTTTCGTTGAAGTAACTGTCAACTCCAAAGTCAACGCCGTTCATTACGCGATACCACTCTCCATTCCGCTGTATCCAGAGGATTTTTCGTACCCACCTACTGACAGGATCGGTAGTGGTGTATACAGAACAATGAGCACCAGCTACACTCTTCCACCCAAGGCAATTCCCTGGTACGCCGATTACTGGACGGCGATTGAGTACCAAGGAAGCGCCCCAACCGGCACGCTCACGTTCTTTGAAAACGGGGGAACGATAATCAGCGGACCCCTCAATTACTACCTCTACCGCTTCGGATACGCCAAGTACGCCGACTGGATGATGAAAAACGGCTCTACCAACATATTCAGGGCATCCAGTAGTTCCGACTCCTACGGCTTCCGCGAGGGCCAGTCCTGGGGCACTGTGTACTACTTCCTCCAGGCTTATGCTCCGTATGGAAAACCATTCCCGAAGCTCCTCCAGGGATATCCCGTTTATAAAGGTTACAACCTCACTTACTATGCTAAGCTCTATGGTTCATCCTCCCAGCCCGAGAAGAGGTATATACTCATTGGAAAACCGCCTTATAAGCCAGTGGATATTAGCAACCTCCAACCGAAGGAATACTCCGTTGACGACGCAATACTGCGGCTCTTTTCAAAACTGGCAATCGATACGAACGGAAAGCCTGGAAGTCAGGACAATCCTCTCGCGGTCCTCTTACCCCCTTCAGTAAAGATGGAGTTCTCCGCCATGAACGCCCCAAGCCTTTTCAAACCCGTTCCCATTGAATTGAAATTATGGAGGCTAGGATGATGAGGAGAAGGGGATTCCTCATAAACTCCGCTGTACTGGTTCTCCTTATCCCACTCCTCCTGTTGACCGCCACGTACACCCAGGTTCATTATCAGATAATCAACAGCCAGAGCGAAAACATGGAACTGGAAAAACTCAACTGGGCAGTGAATTACCTAGACACGGACCTTAGAAACACCCTTCAAATATCGGGAAAGAGAGCCATACTGGCCATGGTGAATTACACCGTGAGCAATGAAAAGTTCCTGAGCAAAGCGAACGTAAGCATGAGGAACCTCATGATAAATGGAAAGATCGAAGGCTACACTTCACCGCTGATGGGCAATCAAACGTTGCTCTACTGGTTCAACACTGCATCTAATGAGCTCATTAAGAGGGGGCTCATCCTCAGACCCTCGGGCAACCTTGAAGACAGCATTGACATGGAGATAGTCCCTTTGACGTCATTCAAAGTGGCCGTGAAAGCAAGGATAAAGAACATTACGTTAATGGACATGAACGGAAAGGTTATCTATCAGGGTAGCCTCCCTGTAAGGGGCTACCTCTACACCGTTATTGACCTCGATGGTGTGGAGGATCCAGTGTATGCCATATCAACAAACGGCCAATATCACAGGATGATCCAACCGTGCAGCTTCTCGTACCCAGAGTTTGGTGAGAAACCAGTTAAGTGGCTCACGGGCGCTGGAAACTCAAGTGTAACACATCTCGTTGGAACTTATGGGGAGAACATACTCTACAGCAATGATACGATATGGTCAAACTCCCCAGAGGCAAAGCTTGTTAATCCTTCGGTCAACCCATTGGAACTTTTCAGGGACGGAGACAGGGGCTACCTTTACTTCGGCAACGTCAGCGTCCCGGTTATCGGCAACAACTGGGCAGTCAGCAGCAGCTACAAGTACCGCGTCAACTTCACGGTTGATAGTAACAACTTCAAGCCCAACAGTTTAACCCTCCTCATAATGGACACAACCTCCGTTAGAATCGAAGGAAAGACTCTAAATAAATGGGTCGCCCACACGAGCGATAAGGCATCGATACTGATCTACGACTCCAACGGCGACCCCGTCAACTTCTGGATAGAATACTGGGATAGCAACAGTGGAAAGCTGTGGCTATGGATGAAGACGACCGACGTTAACAAGTATTCCCTCTACGTCTCGGACGACCCCTCCCTCGAGACGAGGGGCGATCCAAGCGGGTTGTTCTACCTCATAGACGACTTCCTCTACAAGAACACCGACCTATGGGACTTCCAGAGCGGAACGGTGAGCAACGGCTGGTACACTTTCAATAACCAGATTTCAGGGAGCGATACAGCGATATCCAAGAAAGGATTCAAACCTCCTTTCTTCGTCCGCTGGGGCATGAACACGACAAACGCCGATGCCGGCGTGGGCATTTACAGGCCTCCGCAGGGCGGTGGGGAGAACTACATTGATGTTGTTGTGAGATACGGTAAACTAACAAAGAAGAGCGTTTACTGGCCTTATAACACCACGGGAACATCATCCGTTTCAAGTCTCAATGACCTTAGATACAGTTGGAAAAAGGGATACACCCGTTATATCTACTCTTTAAGTGATGCCCAAACCGCCAAGTCCTGGCTCGACTCGAAGCTCGCCAAGATAAATGGAACGACCGTTGAGTATAAAGATTATCAAGTTCCGATATACCTTAACGTAACTACAATTCAAGGAATTAATGCGAACGGTGGAAAGGCCGCCATAAAGGTAGTCGATGAGAACGGCAACCCTCTCCCATTCTGGATAGAATACTGGAACGACAACGGGGCGCTGATATGGGTTAAGGTTAACTTGTCGGCAAGATACTATACAGGTATAGGTTCGAAAAAAATCAAAGGGACACTTTTTGGAAAGACAGTGTATTCTATTTACAAAGTTAAAGAATCTAGAGGAACATTGAGTTATGAGAGCAGGTCTGACACTTACTACAAAATACCCTTTGTTAAAACTGAGAAACACACCTACTATTACATCACCCGCTATTCATACGCAGGAGCCCACATCAAGATACTCTACAACACCGGGAGCGAGACAAGGGGAGACGGCGATAAGGTGTTCGAGTTCTTCGACGACTTTAATGAACCTTCCCTTGATACGAGCAAGTGGAACATCGGTGGTGACTCAAGTTACATCTCCCTCTCCAACGGCGTTCTAACCCTCAACGGAGATAGTGATCCCTCAACTTCAGACGTCTGGCTCTGGACGAGGAAGACGTTCCCATATTACAGCTACGTCGTCGGAATGGAGGTTAAGGTGAGCAGTTTGGCGGCTCAGGGCTGGCTGTGGTACTTAGACAATACCAACTGGGCATGGATGGAGGATGTTTATCCCAAGTACAAGGGGCGTAAATATAAAGGAACCTACGGTCACCTCTACGACTTCAACGTTGGTAATGGTAACGGGAACTATTATGAAGATGGTGGGGGGTACCTAACTGATGAATGGACCCATATCGAGGTTGCAGTAGACGACTATCATCTAATAGGAGATCACTACGCAGACATGATAAGTTACCAAAACCAGAGCGGGCCTTTTGTAGGAACTTGGAGTGGAAACACTACACATGTCAGTTACTATGATGGTTTTTGGGATGACATCTACGCTCAAAACAACACTGCCATTGGCTTGGCCCAGTTCATGGGCTCGACGAGCTATGACTTCATCTACGTTAGGAAATATCTCGACCTCAACTCCCTCACCGAGACTGTAAAGAAGCACGAGGCCCAGAACAAGCCGACCGAATACGAGGCAACGGGAAGCGCGACTCAGCTTGCACTGTGGAAGAACTGGGAGGAACTCGCAAAAACCACTGATGGTACAAGCGGTTTCAACCGCTACGAGCTCAACGTCAGCTCCACCAGGTTGAACCTCACGAGGATAACCTCAAATGCCCATGTGGGTTACAATGGCGATTTCTCAGGCTCCTGGAACGTCTCCATAGTGGGCAAAGGAGTTGGATCCCAGAGCTTTGATTGGATAATAGTAGGGCCACCCTACGTTACGAGCGGTGTAAAGTTCGGGACACCTGAGGGTTCGGGACTCGTGGTGTGGAAGGCTTACGCCTCTGCCGCATTTGACCTTCAGCCGTTCTTGAGTTGCCTCGTCAATGACCGTTACTTCGGTCTCTACGATGCCCCCAGCTTCTTCGAGAGGCTCGAAGGAAAGCTCGACCCTGCAAGTACGGGGAAAAACGGTGAGTACTGGGAGGCAGCTAAGAAAATGCAGGAAGAACTTGGAATAGCAAAGGACGGCAGTTACTACCCAATAGGCTTGGTTAGCTTTATATACTACCCCTCCGACGATGACCTGACCAGTGCTCTCAAACTCCTTGAGAAGGATCCGAACAGCGCCATTGGGAATGCTATCTCCTTCGCGGATTACTACTGGCTGGGCTACTACTTTAAGGATAAGTTTGCACAGGTGGCAACGTCCCCTAAAGCCTATAGGATGTGGGGGATATCAATGGGAACTGGAGACTACGCATACCTCTCGGGCGTCGGCTTCCTCATCGATAACTCCACTGCTGAGACCATCATGGGAAAGAACGCATGGAAGTACCTGATATACGGAGGATGACTGGTATGGATATCGAGGAAGTACTGTACACTGTGGGCGAGGGAGTGGAGCGTCTGGTATCGGTGCTTGGAAGGGCTACGCGTAATCTCCTAAAACCCCAAAAAAGTGAAACTCCCCCGAAATTTCCCATTTCCTCTCGTATCATCCGAAGGAGAAATTACACCGTCCATGAGATGATGAGCCTCCATCTTCAGGTAGTGTTTTTTCTATACCTCGCGGCAAACGCACTCGCAGTATTCTTTCCCCATGCTCTGTACTCCCTCTTAATCCTTGGTTTTATCTACACGATTTATTTTAGATGGGTCACCCACAGGTATGGGGACTATCTCATAGAGCCAGAACCGTATACTTTTTTCTATTCCGTGGCATCGGCTATAGCTTTCTTTGCATTTTTGGGATTTGTTGGCCTGAGAAAACTCGGCGTTGAGGTATACTACTATTACGCGTACATAATAGCAATAACAGGTTTGGTGATAATTTTTAGATACCTCTTTAAATCCCGTTACGGAAGGGACTACACCTACGGTGTCGTCGAGGAGGTGAAAAACGACCTCATCAGGGTCTTCGTCCACGACGACATAGCGGCGAACGTCAAGCCCGGCTACTACTGGGTTCCCGCCGTTCCCGATGTGGAACCGGATAGGGTAGTGAAGCTCCTGATAGAGGACAGGGCCCTGAAGGGGGCCGTGCCTGTGAGAGTTCTCGAGGTCTACCTTGAGAGTCAATCCTCCCAGAGCTCAACGGAGCCAAAGGCAGAGACCGAATGAAGGATCAGAAGATAAATCGAGTGGCAGGGCTCGATTCTGTTGGTTTTTACGAACCCCTCCCCTCGCTTTTCTATCCAGAGGGGTTCGACGAGCCTGCAGTCCGGTGTGATAACTATGCTGTCCCCCGATGCTTCAAACCCGTATCCCAGTCCCGTGCAGACCCTCCTAAGGAAGGCCCCAAATGCTTCCCATCGCCCAATTGAGGTTTTATAATACACTGTGTGGCCCAAAATATCACCAATTAACGTAAAAACTAAACTTTAAAAAGTTTTTGGGTGGGGGGAGATATTTCAATGGCCCCCTCAAGAAATCCCACGGGAGCAATGATGAAAGAGCCCACCTGAGAAAGAAAATGATGATAGATGGACCAGCTGACTAAAGCTCCCCGCACAGCTCAGCGAAGTTGCGGTAGACCTCTGCCCCGTGTTCGGTGTGGGAAACCTCCGGATGGAACTGAACGCCGTAGATTGGAAGGCTCTCGTGCTTCATCGCCTCAACCGGGCAAGTCTCGCTCCTAGCGAGCAGCCTGAACCTCTTGGGCGGCTCCTTGACCTCGTCCATGTGGCTCTCCCAGACCCTCAGCTTTCCGGAGAGCCCCCTGAAGATGTCATTCTCCTCAATTATCTCAATCTCAACGAGACTGTATTCCGCTTTATCACCTCTCCCAACCCTTCCGCCGAAGTGCTTCGCTATGAGCTGATGGCCGAGACAGATTCCAAGGATCGGGACGTTGAACTCGTCGTAGTGCTCCAGGATTGCAGAGCAGTTTCCCGTTCTGTTGATGTCCGGGCCGCCCGAGAAGATGATTCCCCTCGGATTCATGGCCTTTATCTCATCAAGCGGCGTCGTGTTCGGGATTATCTTCGCCTCGACTCCGAGGTAGCGAAGCGTTCTCCAAATACGGTGGACGTATTGTCCCCCGTTGTCCATTATGATTATCATTCACCCACCTCCACGAGTTTGAAAAACTCATTGGCCTCTTCAACTAGGTAGAAAGCTTTCACACCAACAGACTTGGCCATATCGGCCATTTTTCTGTCGTTGGTCAGGAGAAAGGCGTTAATATATCGCGCAGTCGCGACGAAGTACAGGTCAGGAACGCGGTGACCTGTTGAAAAGGCCAACTCCAGTATTTCACCGGATAAAAGTCCTTCCCCTACAAAATCTGCAATGAGTTCAAGGTATATTTCGTGGACTTCCCTCACCATCTCTCCGGAAAGGAATCTGGATAGAACCGATACAAACTCGAACTCTCCGAGTCGCGGGATATAGACTTCAAGAACTCCCATTTCCGAGAGCTTCGCGATCTTCTTGGCAACTTCTGACCTATCTGGATAAAAACTGGAAAAAAGATTAACCACAACGGAGGTATCAAGGACGACTTTCATAGCCGTTCCTCCCTGAGTTTCTGGAGATACTCCTCAGGGCTTTCTTTGAAGTTCTCAGGAGAGAGCATTTTTCTGAATTTTTCCGTTCTCTCAACTATGTCCTTCTGATGGAGCTTTATCACTAGATGCTCTCCTTCCTTCAGCTTCAGCGGCTTAAGCGGTCTAAGCACACCGTTCTCATAGACGGCCTCTATGACCTCAACGTTCTCCCCCATGCTCCCACCGTTCCATCTTAGCATCGAAACTAAATAAGGATATCGAGTTACTCGAACTCTATGGTTGCGGGCGGCTTGTTGGTGATGTCGTAGAGCACCCTTCCGACCTCGGGAATCTCGCTGGTTATCCTGAAGGCTATCCTCCGGAGCACCTCAAAGGGAACCGCCATCGCGTTTGCCGTCATTCCGTCGAGGCTCTCCACCACGCGAACCGCTACTGTCTCCTTGTAGGCCCTTATGTCGCCCTGAACGCCGACGGTTTTAACGCCCAGAAGCACCGCAAAGGCCTGCCAGGGCTTTAAACCCACCCTCTCAATCTCCTCCTCAACTATCGCGTTGGCCTCCCTGACCACGGCGACCTTCTCAGGGGTTACCTCACCGAGAACCCTGATGGCCAGGCCAGGCCCCGGGAAAGGCATGCGGTTGTAGATTTTCTCCGGGAGGCCGAGCTCCTTCGCCAGCTCGCGAACCTCGTCCTTGTAGAGGTCTCGGAGTGGTTCTATGAGCTTGAGGTTGAGTCTCTCGGGCAGACCGCCAACGTTGTGGTGGCTCTTTATTTTGCCCTGGCTCTCTATCCAGTCGGGAGCAATAGTCCCCTGGATCAGGAAGTCGGCGTTTATCTCCCTCGCAACCTCCTCAAAGACCTCGATGAAGACCCTGCCGATTATCTTTCTCTTCTCCTCGGGGTCAATAACGCCTTCCAGCTCGCCAAAGAAGCGCTCGCTCGCGTCAACGTAGTGGAGGTTCAGCCCAAACTCGTCGCGGAAGGTCTTAACAACGAATTCAGGTTCACCCTTGCGCATGAAGCCGGTGTTCACGAAAACCGCGTGTAGCTTGTTCCCCATGGCCTTATGCGCCAGAACTGCGGCGGTCGAGCTGTCAACACCACCTGAGAGCGCAATTATCGCATTTCCATCGCCAACGGTCTCTTTAATCTCTCTTACCTTCTCCTCAATGAAGTTCTCCCACATCGCGACCACCTTTCAACATGATCTTGATGATTTTAGCTTAAAAATTTGTTGCTTTTGCGTTAAAAATGTTGAAATAGGAACACTCCTCACTTTCCGAGCGGGTAGTTCGGTGCCTCGTTTGTTATTGTGATATCGTGAGGATGGCTCTCGATGTATCCAGCGTGGGTTATGACCACGAACTCGCCCCTCTTCTTCAGCTCTGGGATGTTCCTAGCTCCCACGTAGCCCATTCCAGAGCGAAGCCCGCCCACGAGCTGGTAGAGAACTTCTCCAACCGGACCCTTGTATGGAACGACGCCTTCAACGCCTTCAGGCACGAACTTCTTGGTCTTCATGTGACCCTTCTGGTAGTAGCGCTCCGCTCCACCCTTCATCATGGCCCCAAGCGAGCCCATTCCGCGGTACTGCTTGTAGCGCCTGCCGTTCATGACTACCTCCTTGCCAGGAGCTTCCTTCGTTCCGGCGAGGAGAGAGCCGAGCATGACCGCGTCGGCTCCAGCGGCTATGGCCTTAACTATGTCGCCCGAATAACGTATTCCACCGTCTGCTATCACATGAAGCCCGTACTCCTGGGCCCTGTCGGCGACGAGAGCTATGGCCGTAACCTGAGGAACGCCCACACCCGCAACAACGCGCGTGGTGCAGATGCTTCCCGGCCCGATTCCGACCTTGACGGCATCTGCAAACGTCAGGTCGTCCACGGCCTTAGGATTGGCGATGTTCCCAACTATGAGGTCGGCATCAACGGCTTTCCTTATCTCCTTCATGGCCTTAATGGCCTTGAGGTTGTGAGCGTGTGCGGTATCAATGACTATAACGTCCACTCCAGCCCTGTCGAGGGTCTTTGCCCTCTCAAGGTCGAACGGGCCGACCGCAGCAGCAACCAGAAGGTCGCCGTTTCCGTCTCTCACGGCGTTCTTGTACTTCCTCCTCTTCGCGAGGTCGCTCATCGTTATGAGCCCAACGAGTCGCCCTTCACTGTCCACCACTGGGAGTCTGTCTATCATGTGATCAAACATTATCTGAACTGCCTCTTCAGCCGTTACAGTCTCGGGCACGGTTATGACTTCGCCGGTCATGACCTCGCTGACCTTTGCCCCCTGTTTCGCCGCTATGTCCTTCTTGGTTATTATCCCAACGACCCTTCCTGAATCGTCCACGACAGGCAGGCCGTCAACGCCGTTGCGCTCCATGAGGAAGAGCGCGTAGTCGAGGCTCTCGTCTGGTTTTATGATTATCACGTCCTCCACGATGAAGCGCTCCGCCCTCTTGGCCCTCTTCACCTGCTCGGCCTGCTCCTCGATGCTCATGTTCCTGTGGATGACGCCAAGGCCACCCCCCCTGGCCATTGCAACGGCCATCTCCCACTCTGTAACTGTGTCCATGGCCGCGCTGAGAATCGGGATGTTAAGCCGTACGTTGGGAGTTATCCCCGTAGAAACGTCCACGTCCTTCGGCTCGACCTCCGTCGCCTGCGGTATCAGGAGAACGTCGTCGAAGGTATAGCCCTTAAGGGCATTAACAAGTTTTTGTTCAAATCCGCCCATATCTCCCGGACCTCCTCACCCTTTTTGACTTGAAAATGATAAGGGCTTTTAAGGCTTGCGGAAAAAGGGTTAAATATATCTAGAGAGGGTGCTTTATCTGGTGGTACCGTGGACTCCTATTTGATAGCGGCCGCATTTGATGCAGGGATTAAACTGAGCGCAGGCGGAACGCTTCTATTCTTCTCCCAGCAGAGACACAGAAAGGCCGCTTACTACTGGGGCCTTGCTTGGATAGTTTACGCCTACGCCATAATAGGCGATTTAGGAGTTCATCCTGAGATAGCTGTCGTTTTACTCGGCTTTTTCTCATCACTCATCCTGCAGGGAGTTTTAAGGACGAATGAAGAGGTTTCAATGTCTCAGGATTACATCCGGACCGTCTCATGGGGGCCTGCAGTTATTGGGGTGTACACCGCAGTTCTCTTCATCTTCCTCGAAAAAACCCCTGAAATGGCCGTCATGGGCGTTGTTTACGGGACCTCTGGCGTCTTTCTGAGTGTAGGAGGGCTTATTCTCTACCGCGTGAAGGAGTTCTACGATCAGGACGCCGCATACCTTGGATTATCCCTGATCACCTACGGCCTATATCAAATGTTGTACCCCATATTCTGGAGCGAGGGCGTCAGGTTCTGGGGCCTGTTCATTGGCCTAGTTCTGACGGTTGTTACCGCTCTCTTCATGGTTCAGCTCTCCCTTGGTGAAGTATTTGAGATCAGAGAGCCGGAAACTCATATAGAAGTCCAGCCTGGAGTTCGTATAACTGATCCAGGGCATTTTGAAGACTTCAAAAGACAGTTTGGGGGGTATCCGGTTCTCGCTTTTGTGAGAAACGTGGAAGTGCCCGATGGATGGAGGGTTTACAGGATAACCAACTTAGGAGGACACGGGAACATTTCTCCTACCAACCTCCCAAGGATTCTTGAGACGGCTGTGGATTACGTCCGCTCCCTTGAAAACTCCGAATTGAAGCCGGTTGTCGTTCTTGAGGGCCTCGAATACCTCAAGATTTACAACGACTTTCGGGCTTTGGCAAAGTTCCTGACGTCCCTACGGGACTACGTCATCACAAGCGGAGGGACGCTCATGATAATCCTTGAAAAAGACGCATGGGAAGAAAGGGAGCTGAAAATCTTAGAGAGGCTCCTCAAGTGAGGACTTCACCCAGCCTGTCCTCTCCCAGGGCCTGCCTCAGTTCCATCGCTATCCTCCTGCCCGTGCTCACTGGAAAGTCGTAGCGGAGCCAGCTGTAGGGGGAGCCGTGGACGAAGGGATTTGTGCCTGCGACTATCCTGGCTGAGATTTCGAAGACGACAAATTCCAGCTCCTCTGTGAACACTCCCTCAAGGCAGAAGGGGCCCCAAAGGCCACCCATGAGCTCTTCTGCGGTCTTCACAACCATTTCTCCAGCCTCGATGACGTCCATGAGCAGGCTCTCCCTGAGGACGACTGGAATGTTGCCGATTACCGTGTAGTTGGTGTTCAGTTCAAGGCCCAGCTGTTCTTCCGCTGGGATTCTGCCTATCGCGTCCGCGTTGGACTCATAACGCCTGTCAATGCTCATCAGCTCCAGCTCGTCGTTGAGCTTTGAATAGAAGTAGTGCGGGTAAACTGGGACGCCGACCACGTACTCCTGTATCTGAACTTCGGATAGGTCTTCCTTGTCCCTGATGCCGAGCCTCCCCGCCTTCTCCCAGAAATCCGCAGGGCTTTTGGCGAGGAAGTATCCCCTCCCACCGCGGGCGCCGTGGGGCTTGACTATAACCGGTCCATCAATCTCGTCCGGGTCGTCGTAAACCCTCGGAAGCCTCAGCTTCGCTTTTTCGAGCCACTTCCTTTCGAGGGAGCGGTCGCTCTCCCATTTGAGAACCTCTTTGTTGCCGTAGTAGGGGACGCGCATCCTCTCAACAAGCTCAATTCCCAGGTGGGCCACGAAGGAACCGGTAGGGATAACCACGGTCTCAAGCTCAAGCAGTTCTTCCTCCGGATAAGTCCCTTCGATGAAGTGGTCAGCGACCGGGAAGTATTTTGTGTAGAGTGGCTTTACCCTCCCAGTCCCAAAGGCCACCGTTTCAAAGCCCTCCTGCTTTGCACCCTTCAAAATCTGAAGGGCGGAATGGGAAGCGTAGGTAGTTACCCTCATTCTTCCTCACCCAAAAGCCTTGGTAGCGACTCGTGGATTTTTCTCAGCTCGGAAATCGACCTTCTGAGAAGCTCCTCTTCCCTCCAGTGGAAGACCGCGTCGCTTCCGCCGGCCTTTCCGATGACTGTGAAGTGCCTGAAGAGTGCCCTAAGTGCTTCGAGGTTTTCCTCTGGGAAGACAACGATGTAGCGCCCGTGGCTCTCGCTGAATGCAGTCTCCACGGGTGAAAGCCTGCCTTCCGCAGGAACCGCAGAGAGGTCAGCGGCGAAACCTGCGCTTCCGGCCACCGCCATCTCCGCCAGGGCAACCGCTATGCCTCCCCTGCTCACGTCGTGGACGGCTTTAACAAGGCCCCTGCGGATTGCCTCAAGAATTCCCTCGGCATTCGCCTTTTCCTCATCTAAGCTCACGCGTGGAGTGAAGCCGCCCTCGACCCCGAGTCTCGCGTAAAGCTCCGAGCCGCCGAGTTCCCTCCTCGTAACCCCAACGACGCCGATTAAGAGGCCATCTTCAAGGCCTACCCCAGGTATCTTCTCAAGCTCCACCTTTCCGAGGCCAGCGACAACCGGGGTGGGCTTTATCGGCCTGTCAACAACCTCGTTGTAGAAGCTGACGTTGCCGCTCACGTAGGCCAGCCCGAACGCCTTCGCCGCCTCGACGAGACCCTTCACGGTCTCCCCAAAGCTCCAGTAGACCTCCGGCCTCTCTGGGGATGCGAAGTTCAGGTTGTCCACGAGGGCCAGGGGCCTGGCACCGACGCTGACGAGGTTCCTCACGACCTCAGCCACGGCCCCTATAGCCCCGTGGTAGGGGTTGAGGTGGCTGTGGTTCGGGTTCCCATCGGCAACGAAGGCAAGACCATACTTCTCGTTGATCTTGAGCACCGCCGCGTCTCCCCCGGGCTTCACCACCGTCCTGCCCTGGACTTCATGGTCGTACTGTTCCCAGACCCAGCGCTTGCTCAGGACGTTGGGACTGCCCCAGACGAGCTCGAAGGCCTCTGAAAATCTTATCTCCGGTGTTTTCACGTCTCTCTCGGCGTCGTAGGCCTTCATCTCCCACCCTACCACCGGAACGTCCGCGAGGAGCCCAACGGGCAGATCCGCGACCTTCTCTCCATTCCAGTAGACAACGTAGCGTGGCTCCTCAATTATTTCACCTATGACGGCCCACTCAAGCTCGTACTTCTCGAAAATCCTCCTGATTTCTTCCACATCCTCGGGTTTGACAGCAAAGAGCATCCTCTCCTGGCTCTCGGATATCATGACCTCCGTCGGTGTCATGTTTGGCTCCCTCTGGGGCACTCTGTCAGCGTAAATCACCGCGCCAAATCCCTTCTTCCCGGCCATCTCGGAGGAGGCGCAGGTTAATCCACCGCCGCCGAGGTCTTTGAGGGCCTTTACCTTTCCGGCGTAGACGGCCTCAAGCGTGGCCTCAATCAGGAGCTTCTCAGTGAATGGATCTGGAATCTGCACCGCCGAGCGGTCTTCCTCCTCCGCGTTCTCGCTTAACTCTTCGCTCGCGAAGGTCACCCCGTGGATGCCGTCCCTCCCCGTCCTGTTGCCGACGAGAACGAGCTTTAACCCCGCTTCCTCAACGTAGCTGTGGACAAGGTGTTCAGGTCTCATTACCCCAACGCAGGCGACGTTTACGAGCGTGTAGTTGTCAAGGCTCTCGTCGAACTCAGTTTCGCCTCCAACCGTCGGGACTCCTATCCTGTTGCCGTAGTCCGCTATGCCCTTCACGACGTACTCAAAGAGGTAGCGGTTGCGCTCCTTCTCAAGCGGCCCAAAGCGGATCGGGTCGAGGAGCGCTATGGGTCTTGCACCCATGCAGAGGATGTCCCTCACTATTCCGCCAACGCCTGTAGCAGCTCCTCCGTAGGGTTCAACGGCGCTCGGATGGTTGTGGCTCTCTATTCCAACCGCTATCCACGTTTCATCGTCGAACTTCACTATTCCAGCATCCTCTCCCGGGCCCAAAACGACGTGCTCGTTCTCCGTTGGAAGGAGCCTCAAAAGGGGCCTACTCGATTTGTAGGAGGCATGCTCGCTCCACATTACCTCGAGCATCGCCTTTTCAACTTCGTTCGGCTCTCTCCCGAGCCTCTCGCGGATGATCTTCTCCTCGTGTGGGAACATGAGTTCACCTCCTTTATTACCAGAAAAATGTAAAAAATTGGAGTTTTAAGGTTTATTTTAGCAGAGAAATGTAAAAATACAAAGGGACATAGGTTCGTTCAGGGGCTTATGTCGGCAGACCCGTGGAAGTCGTTAAGTTCTGGAAGAAGGGGGCCACTTCTTTACCTGACTTCTGTTCGAGGAGTTTAACAAACTCATCCAGATTGCCCTCCTTGAACCTGTTCTCTTTAAAGAACTCCCTCAATGCGGCATAGAACGCCTCCCTGCCCGTGTAGTTTTCAATCTTCTCCAGGACGAGCGCCCCCTTGTAGGCCCCAACACCATATGCCAGGTAAATATCACTCATGTAAACATTTCCCACGTCCACGAGGGGGACTTCCTTCTTTCCGTAATCTGTCCACTTCTTGTAAGTATCTACATAGTAGTTCCACAGGGAGATATAATCCTCTCCTGATACCGTTTTCGCATATTCTAAGCTGAAGTACGCTGGAAAGGCCATGTTGAACCACCAGTCTTCTCCAGTGAACACGACCGTCCCCGGAACCCACCAGTGGGCCACCTCGTAGGTGTATCCGTAGAGATACCGCCTAATATCCGCGTTGTACGCAAGGATGTCGAGCATTGAGGAGCTCATGTGCTCCATGCCAGCAGCATAGACGACCTTGAACCTCCTGTAGGGGGGTCTCCCAAAGCGCTCAGTGCCAAACTGGAGTATCCTCCAGGTTATGTTGGCGTATTCCTCGGCGGTTTCCCTTGAAATGCCAGAGTAGTAGAACGTGAGATTTCCCAGGGAGATATTCTCGAAATGCCCAATGAAAACCGGGAGGACAATAGGTGCATTGAGGTCGAGGGGATAATCTGAGACCCACTCGTTGGGGGAGACCTCGCGGCCGGGGGCGATGGTTGTTTTCTCTGTGTGCACTGTTAACGTCGTTCTGTTAATCAGGCTGTGAGCCATCATTGGAAAGAGTTCGAAACCCCTCAAAAACGCCGAATCCCCAAAGAAACCGCTCTCGAGGTGCCCCTCAACGGGTATTACCTTCCGCACTTTCATGTAGTCCCCGGTGTACCTGAGCTCAACACGTTGGGGCAGAGTTTTTGTTAGGGGAATGACTAGACCCAATGCCTGAAGGAAGGGCGTAGAATTTCCATCCAACTTAATTTCATTGACGTCCAGCCTGACGTTTTTCCAGAACAGGGGAAAACTGGAGGCGTTGATCCCTGAGTAGAGAACCGTCCCGTTCAGAAAGCCTTTCTATTCCCCGGGGAACATCTTGGGCGTTATCTCAAGGCTCATTTGGGAAACAGTAGTTATTCCGCTGAAGTTGCCGTTTAGATAGCCCTCAAACTCCTTCCAAGTCACCTTTGGTGCCTCATCTCCCTTCAAAAGCTCAGCCAGCTCACTGCCCCCGTATTTGAGTAGTATGTACCCGACCAGCATCCCGGCGGAACCCCAGAGGGTTTCGTTGTAGTCGCTCCTCAGGTCTGCGTGATAGAGGGTTTCGGGTTTTAGTGCGGTATATGATGGGATGCCGAAGGCGAGGGTTCCAAGACCAACCGTCAGGTAATCGGGAAGCCTCTTTCCCGCCGCGAGTTCGGCTATCGGGGGCAGGAGCTCCGGGGCGTAGCAGAAACGCGAGACGTTGAGAAGTGCCAGGTATATCTCGTTCGACGTGTAGTTTACAAACCAGATTGAATCTTCACCGGTGCGGTTTTTCAGGGAATCCTCCGAGGTATAGAGGAATATCTTCGCCCTCCTCGGCTCCCGGTGGAAAAGCTTAGAGAAGCTCTCGTAGGTGTAATCAGCTCCTAAAATCAGGATGTTGAGCTTTGCATGGAGATAAGGGTTTTCCAGCACTTCCTTGGGGTAATAAATCTCAAAGTATTTCGTCGAGTTGTGGAGCCAGGAGCCCGAGATGGAGCTACTGGTCGAGGTGGGCTGGGAAGTGCTTGAGTTATGACCATTGGTCGATGCTGAGGGGGAATTAATACAGCCCAGAGAGCCAACAACCATGAATATCAACAACATGACCAAGCTTAGCCGTCTCAATATCGATCCCTCCATTTTATGTTGTCAGGTTGTAGAGGTTGCTATCTCATGTTACTTGTACTTTCTTTAAATTCTTATCGATATAATTTGATCAACAAGCTGGAGAATGCGCAGTTTGTTCCAGGGAAGATAGCGACAGCGGACTTCGCCATCTCAGTTCAGTTCATCTGCTCCATACTGTGTTCTCACTCTCTAACAGAAAAAGTGGAAAACTTAAACTTCAAAGAGCAGCCCAGGAATGTCCCTAACTCTCTCGTCCGTGTAGTTTATGAAGGCCTTTAGGAGCCGGTAGATTTCGAAGAGCCTCGCCTCCTCGTCGGTTCTTGGTCTTTCACCTCTATCCGCGCGAGAAAAGACGTCAAGGACATCGAAGCTCTCAGCTAGGAGCCTCGGAGTCTCCTCCTCCATGAGCCAGTTTATGAAATAGTAAATGTTGAGGGCCTTTTCCTTATCCGTGGGATAGAGCTCCCTGACGAGCGAGAAGGCCCTGACAATGGCGTTTTCCAGTCCCTCCGGCGAGAGCTCATCCAGGGCCTTTAGATACCCCTCTTTTAGCTCCTTCACGATTTCGTCTTCGCGATAGGTTGATTTCCACAGCTCAATGCCCCTCAGCACCCTCCTCGGGTTCCGGACGTAAACGATACCCCTGCCCCCATCAACGATTACCTCATCCCCCTCCATTATTGCTTCAACATCAACCCCTACCACGCACGGGATTCCAAGCTCCCTCGCTATTATCGCAGGGTGGGAGAGAATGCTGTCCACTTTCGTCACTATCCCTGCGGCTTTCTTAAAGAGGTTGTAGTGCTCGGCGTGCAGGACGTAGGTGACGAGTATCTCGCCCTCCTTGAACACTCTTTCAGCCTCCTCTGGGGGCTGGTCGTCGAGAACAAACCGCGCCCTGCCCCTCGCCACCCCAGGACTCGCGGGGATGCCCTTTAGGGCGTGCCAGTTTTCGTTTTTGAAGCCTCTTACTTCTTTGTTTTGGCCGAGCACCGTTACCTCCCTCGACTGGAGTATCCAGAGCGTCCCGTCGTAGGCCCACTCTATATCCTGCGGCCTTCCGAAGAGGCACTCAACCTCAAGGCCCACGGTGAGAAGCTCCTTCATGAGCTCATCCTGAACTTCGTCGAGGTTTCTCGGAAGCAGAACTCGCTCGGCGCTTTTTCTCCCACCCACAAGCTCCTCGCCGCTCCCTCTTACGAACTCGACTAAAGCCCTCTCCGGTTCGGTTGGGGAGCGGGTGAAGAGCACGCCAGCGAACTCGGGCTTAATCTCCCTCTGGACTATTGCCGCCATCCTCGGCTGTTCACTCAGGCCCATCCGCTCCATGTATGATTTAACCCTCTTCGAACTGGCGCTCTCAAAGACCCGCTCTATTCCTTTGATTAAATCGTCAAAGGATTTTATCCCCGTAACGCTCTCAAAAACCCCTGCAAAGCTTGCCTTCGGGCTATCCTCGACTGTCGCGGAACTGCGCACCACGACTGGGAACTTTCCTTCGAGGAGATATGGGGAGTTGAAGTACTCCTTAACTTCTTCCACGACTTCTTGGGGGAGCTTTCCTTCCTCTTTCCAGAGGTCGTAAGCCCCTGTCGTCACCACGAAGCCGGTAGGAACGTTGAAGTACCTCGCGAGGATCGAAAGGCGATAGGCCTTGTTCCCGATTTCATCCACGCTGCCCCCAGCGGAAAGCGAGCGGACGAACATTTATAATCCCCTTTAGTGAAGGGAACACTACACTAAAAAGGTTTTGGACAGAGAAAAATTGAGAGGTCACTCCCTCGCCCACTCCACCATGCTCCTGAAGAGCCTCAGTCCATCCTCACTGCCCAAAAAGCGGTCGCTCGCCCTCTCCGGGTGCGGCATTGTGCCGAGAACGTTGCCCCTCTCGTTGGCCACCGCCGCTATGTTGAGAACCGAGCCGTTGGGGTTAGCTTCTTCCGTGATGTTGCCGTTCTCGTCGCTGTACTGGAAAACAACTCTAACCTTTGAGGGGTCGTCAACGTAGTAGTTGCCCTCTGCGTGCGCTATCGGCATTCTTATGACACCCCCGGGCTCGTAGAGGGAAGTGAAGGGTGTCTCGGCATCGGCAACGCGGAGGTTAACCCACCTGCAGAGGAAGCGTGGAGTTTTGTTCGGCCTCAGCGCCCCCGGTAAAAGGCCGGCCTCGGTCAGAACCTGGAAGCCGTTGCATATCCCGAGGACGGGCCTTCCCTCGCGGGCGAACTCCTTTACTTCCTCCATTATCCCCTGACGAGCGGCTATTGCACCGGCCCTTAAGTAATCCGCGTAGCTGAAGCCACCGGGCAGGACAACACCGTCGAAGTCCTTGAGCGACTTCTTATACCACACACGCTCCGCCTCGGCACCAGCCTTCCTTATAGCCCTCTCCGTCTCGAAGTCGCAGTTCGTCCCTGGAAACACAACGACGGCAAACTTCACCATGTCAGCTCACCGGTTCTACGCTGTACTCCCACTCGTGGATGAGCGGGTTCGCCAGGAGGCGCCTGCACATCTCCTCAACCTCTTTCTCCGGTTCGTCGCTCTCAAGTTCGAACTCGAAGTACTTGGGGACGCGGAGGTTCTCAACGGCGTAGCCGAGGTTCATCAGCGCGTTCCCTATAACCCTGCCCTCGGGGTCGTTGAGGCCCTCCTTCAGGCGGACGATGACCTTAACCTTCCACTTCATCGACATCGCCTCATGTAACGATCTTCTCAAGCTCGTCCAGCTCCACCGCTCTCTTTATCTCCAAGGCGACCCTCCTTCCGGTGCTCATCGGTTTCCTCCAGAGGGAGTTTCCGTAGGGGTGGCCCATCGCCATATGGATGTTTGTCCCACCACCGGTTCTCGGGGCAACGTCGTAGATGTAGAAGTTGAGGTCCTTATCCACAGCAGTCTGGAGCGTGAACGGCCCGATTATTCCCGGTGAATAGTACTCCTGAGTGGCCTTGACGTACTTCTCCGCCATGTCGAAGACCTTCTCAAGGAGGCTCTCCCTTAGCGTTGAGGAAGCGTGCCCCGTAACGGTGTACTCCGGCTCGAACTGGTGCTCCGGGAGGGTGAGCTGCTGACTTGCTGGAAGGCGAACGTGACCGTCAAGGCTCGTCTCAAAGCGCCAGTCTATTCCGAGGAGCTCAATCTCCCCGTCGAGAGGGGAGTAGAAGAGGTCGAAGTTGAAGACCGGGCCGATTATGTAGCGCTCTATCCTGGCCTTTGCGAGGTCTTCCCCGGTGATGACGCCGAGTTTGATTAAGCGCTCCGCCTTCTCGCGGAACTCCTTGTAACTCGCCGCCGTGAAGAAGCCGCGCTCAAGCCTCTTCTTCGCGTGGGGGAGCTTTGCGATGACAAGGCCCACCTCATCAATTTCCTCCGGCTTGACAGGCTCGGGATAGGGCAGGCCCGCCTTTTCAAGGAGCCAGTAGTAGCTCTTCTCCTCGCTCCTCTCCTCACTCCTGAGTAGGTTTCTGCTCCCAAAAAGGGGAACCTTAAACTCGTTCTCCACTCTGTCAATGCCCGTGTAGACCACGAAGGAGCGGTTGGGGACAAAGACCACGTTCCTCTTAACGAGCTCCTCCTGCTCCTCGATTATCTGGGAGAACTTTTCCAGAACCAGAACCTCGTCGATGAAGCCCTTCGTGAGGCCGTCCCTCGTCTTCTTGGCTTTGAAGTACTCGGTGTAAGTCCTGTGCCTCCCCTTCTGGGCAACGACCAGGACCGGCAGGCCCTCTTCCTTGGCACCGTCCGCTATATCCAGGGCGGAGTGGCTACCGATGACGCCGACCGTTATTTTCTCCGGGTCGTACTTCTCAATGATTCCCAAAATCTCGTCCCTGCTTATCATAACAACCACCTCAGCACAAACCTGGCTCAAACTCCCTTCCGAACTCCCGCATGGATGCGGATCCTCTTCTCGACGCTTTTCACCGTCCCTACGTCCTTCCTGTAGAAGACCTCTCCCTTCACGCCCTCTATCCCCTCGGAGGCTATTCTCTCGGCCTCCTCGAGGGTCCCGGCGATGCCTACGACGGCCAGCGCCCTCGAGCCCAGCATTGTGAAGTTCTCGTCCAATGAAGCATAGTAGATCCTAGCACCGGCTTCCCTAATTCCTTCCTCATCAACTTCCACCTTCACTCCCCTGAGGGGATTCGTCGGATAACCTTTGGGCGCGAGGTACTTCACGACCGTTGCCTTTTCTTCAAACTCTACCTTTCCAAGTTTGCCGTCAACGATTCCCTCGGCCACCTCTGTAAGCGGTGTCTTCAAAAGCGGAAGGGCGTTCATTGCCTCAGGGTCTCCGAAGCGGGCGTTGTACTCTATTAGAACAGGTCCCTCTCTGGAGAGCATGAACTGTCCGTATAGGATGCCCTTGTAGGGCGTCCCTTCCTTCCTCATTGCCTCGACGGTTGCATTGAGCGTTTTCAGGGCCCTCTCGTAATCTTCCTCCTTCACAAAGGGGAGCATGCCATTGGCGCAGGAGTAGGAACCCATGCCGCCAGTGATGGGGCCCTCATCGTCCTCGTAGGCGTGGGGGTAGTCCTGGGCGAGGGGCATTGGGAGGATGCGCTTCCCGTCGCTGAAGACCTGGAAGGTGAACTCCACGCCGTCAGTGCGCTCCTCGATGAGGACTTTTCCGTCCCTCTTTATCAGCTCTCCGGCGTAAGCCTTTGCCTCTTCGTTGTCCCCCAGCTGGTAGCCGACAACTTTAACGCCCTTGCCGCCGGTGAGTCCGAGGGGTTTGACGACAAGGGGCCTTCCGAAATCGTCTATCCACGAGCGCATCTCAACTGGATCGTCGAAAACGCGGAAGAGCTTCCTCCCCAGGATTTTATGGCGCTTCATGAATGCCCTCGCGAAGGCCTTGTCCGTCTCCAGTCTGGCGGCTTCCCTCGTCGGCCCCACAGTGGGGATTCCGTTCTCCTCAAGGACGTTCACGATGCCCTTCTCAAGTGGCGCCTCCGGGCCGATGAAGGCCATATCAACGCCCCACTTGAGGGCGAAGTCGAGAACTCTCCCAACGTCCGTTTCCTTAGCCAGCCCGTAGTCTCTAGCAAGCCTTGAGAGACCGGGGTTCCTGTGCTTCGAAACGACGTAAAGTTCCGCACCGGCGCTGACAAGGGCATCTCCTATGGCGTGCTCCCTGCCGCCGCCACCAACGATCAAGATTTTCATGAGTTTCACCATTTTAATGTTAAAAAAATATATTTTTAAACCTTATTTTACCATTTTAATGTTAAAACTCTTGGACGATGAACCTTCGGCCTACCAAAAAGTATTTAGGCCTTAATACCCAGGAGATAACAGGGGTCTAAGATGGACAGTAACGGTGGGCTTAAAGATTCGGTGGCAAAAATTCTTCTCTCTAGTAAAACGTTGGCCATTGTTGATAGGGATGTATCATCGTTTACCTACCTGGATGCCCTTGCGGGCATTGGAAAACCCCTTGAAATGGGGAGGTACGCCTGGATTGTCTCCTACGAGCCCCTTCAGAGCCTCCTCCGGGACCTCCGACGGGCAGGGATTGACTACGAAAGGTATCTGAATCGGAATATGTTCATTCTCGATGTGTTCGGCTCTATTAAGCACATAGACTCCGGGATAGACGGTGTTTTTGTCCTGGGCGGATACCTCGACGACCGCGTCTTCATCATAAAGTACAAATCGCTCACAGAGCACCTTCTATCGGAGATTTCGCCCCCCACCGGCTCCATAATGGTCGTTGGGTACCTTGAGTCCGGCATGTGCAGGCTTTTCGATAATCCCGTAAGGACGCACCGCCTTCTTTGGAACCTGCGGGAGGAGTTTGGGCTCGATGTCTCCAGCTTGATAACGTACATAAAGCCTGAATGCCCTGCCCTTGAGGAGTTCGTGTACCTCTACTCCGACTTTGTGGTTGAGGGGTGCACCGATGGAGATTCAAAATGCATGACGGTCACCAAGGGGGAGTTGGAATGAAGCTGAAACTCGGAATAAAAGGCCTGGATTTCCTCCTTGGAGGGGTTGAACCCCGCAGTCTCATCTTAATCCATGAAGCCGACCCAGCGTCCCTCGGGAAGCTTCTGGCGTTCGAAATCCTGAAGGCAAAGCTCGATTCCGACAACCTCATCGGCTACTTCAACATAGGCACCCCCCCTTCCGGTACTTTTGAGGGTTATGGGGAATGCAGGAATCGACTGGAGGAGACACCTTCATAAGCAGCGCCTCATGATAATCGACACCTTCGGCAGCATCTACGGGATAAAAACGGACATGGAGAACGTTTGGTACCTCAAGAAGTCCGTGGACATCGACACCCTCAACGACAAATACATAGACATCCTGCGAGCCCATAAGGAGAAGTGGAAGCAGCTTGGCATGTTCGGGGGCCGCGAGCTCTGGGGGGTAACCATCTCGATGTCCGACTACCTCAACATCTTTGGCCTCGTTCCAACCCAGAAGTACCTCGAACTCTCCGACCTCAAGAGGGCCACCTCAGACGTTTACAAAAAGTACCCCGCCGGAACCAACGTGTGGGTCTACTCCGGAAACGATACTGTGGTGCTTCCCCTCATCTACAGGAAGGCGGACTACGTCATCAGAACGGAGAGCACAATCCAGAACGGAAAAATCAGACGCTTCCTACGCGTTCTCAAAGCTCCGGGAAGGAGGGACGTTCCGAGGATTGAGTACGGGGTCAAGGACTGGAAGGTAGTCCTCTCCGAGTTTTAACTTTTGAGTATTAAATTATGAGAAAATGTTTTAAATTTTAATCGTTTTATAGTTGAGGTGATTCCATGAAGGTTCTAGTGGTGATGGGAAGCAAGAGCGATTCTCATATAGCGGAGAAGGTAACGGCGGTTCTCGAAGAGTTTGGCGTCCCCTACGACGTCGAGGTTGCGTCTGCCCACAGGAACCCCAAGAAGGTCGAAGAGCTTGCGAAGAAGGACTATGATGTTTTCATAGCCATAGCCGGCCTGAGCGCCGCCCTTCCGGGTGTCATTGCCGCCCACACAACGAAGCCGGTCATAGGCGTCCCCGTCTCAGCCAAGCTCGGTGGTTTAGATGCCTTGCTCAGCATCTCCCAGCTCCCGCCGGGGATTCCTGTGGCGACGGTCGGAATAGACAATGGGAAGAACGCGGCAATTCTCGCAGTTGAAATTCTCGCCCTCACGGATGAGGAGCTGGGGAAGAAGCTTGAAGAATACAGGGAAAAGTTCAGGACGTGAACATACAACCATATGGGCCAGAATTTCGAGAACCTTTAAAAAAAGTTATATGGGGGAAAGACCCCCCGTGTTCTTGATTTTATCCACTCCTCCTTATTCCACCCGCCTCATTCTATCTTGCCTTATTATATCTCAACCTACAATTCGAGCACTTATTCCGGCACTCTGATTCTAGGGAATCACATTGCCAGTGGGTAGACTCAAGCCTATTTAAACTTTTCGGATATTATCCAAATCATTGGATGAAATCGCACATATGTTCACCCCTACAGTGAACAAAAATGTCTGAGTAATTCTTTTCGGAGGGCCTCTTTCGTCACTTATGTGCACTCAAGGAGATCGTGAAATTATTGGGAAAAACGAAAAAGCTGGCTCAGATAAGGTGCTTCCTCTTCTCATAGTCCTGGGAGTGCCAGTTAGTAGACCTCGTCCTCAGCTCTATTGAGTGGGCCACCATCTCGGCCTTCCTCTTGGCCTCACCAACGTCCCTGTCCCACGCTATCGCAACGCCGAGCCTCCTTCCGGGATAGGCTTCGGGCTTGCCGAAGAGCCTCACGGTAGCGTTCGGGACGCCCAGAGCCTTCGCCAGCCCCCTGAAGCGCGGTGAGTATCCAGCAACGTTGGCCTTGATGACGTGCGTCGCCGCTGGGGTTAATAGCAGGAAGAGCCTGTACTCATCTACCCACTCGCCCGGTATCGGGAGTCCAAGAACCGCCCTCAGGTGGAGCCCAAACTCCGAAAAGCCGGTTGGATGAGAGGCCAAGGTCACCATCCCGGTGTCATGGGGCCTCGGAGAGACCTCGTTTGCCCACACCTGATCCCCCTTCACGAACATCTCAACGCCGAAGAGGCCGAGGCCGCCGAGGACGTCGGTTATGCGCTTAGCTATCCTGTAAACTTCCCTCTCGGCTTTCTCGCTTATCTCGGCCGGCTGCCAGCTCGAGTGATAGTCGCCGTCAATCTGGTAGTGACCGACTGGCTTCGGGAAGGTAGTTACCAACTCACCGTTCTCGTCGTAGTGCCTCACCGCCAGCTCCGTAATCTCCACGTCGAAGTCTATGTGCTCCTCAACAATCAGCTTCTCGGCGCTTCCCCTCGCTTTCTTCTTGGCAACCTCCCAGGCCTTCGGCACGTCCTCCGGGCTCCTGACGAAGTAGGAGCCCTTTCCGGAGGAACTCATTATGGCCTTGGTGTGGCAAGGGTAACCTATCTTCTCGCAGGCCTCGTAGAGCTCGTCGGGGGTTGAGGCATAAGTGTATCTGGAAGTAGGAACCTTAGCTTTCCTTGCCAGGGTCTCCCTCGTCCTCTCGCGGTGCATCGCTATCCACGTGGCTCTGGCGTTCGGGACGACGAAGTAGCCGTCCTTCTCAAGCTCGAAGAGGGCATCCAAGTTTATTGCCTCTATCTCAGGGATTATCGCGTCTGGATTCTCCCTCTCGACGACGGAAAAGAGAAAGTCCGCGTTTCTCATGTCGCCAACGTAGGAGCGGTGGGCGACCTGCATAGCCGGAGCGTTGGAGTAGCGGTCAACCGCGATAACCTCAACACCGAGCCTCTGGGCCTCGATGGCCACCTCCTTCCCAAGCTCGCCGCTTCCGAGGAGGAGTATCCTCTGGGCGGAGTCGGTCATGGCGGTTCCGAGTTCGTCACGGGGTTCTATCATGAGCATCACCTCATTGATTGACGATAAAATGTTAAAATTTAAGAATATTTAAGCTTTTTTAAGCAGAAAAATGGCAAACCTTTTAAGCCCGGGGGTCCAACTCTCACCGGTGATACTCATGCTGACCTACGCCCAGGCTGGAGTCGATGATGAGAAAACTTCGAAGGCCCTGAAGGGCATAATCTCTCTCGCCAAGGGGACGTTCGAGTTCAGAAAGGATAAAATTGGCGAACCGGCCAAAGACCTCGGACACTACGCGGCCCTGATGGACTTCAGGGATTTCTACCTTGCCATGACGACCGACGGCGTTGGGACGAAGGTTCTCGTATCTGAGGCAGTCAGAAAGTTCGACACGATCGGGATAGACATGATAGCGATGAACGTGAACGACCTGCTCTGCGTCGGGGCGGAGCCAGTGGCCCTCGTTGACTACCTCGCCGTCAGGGAGCCGGACGATGAAGTCTTCTCCCAGATAGCGAAGGGCCTCTACGGGGGGGCGAGGCAGGCGGGGATAGCCATCGTTGGCGGCGAGACGGCAGTCATGCCCGACCTCATAAACGGCTTTGATCTGGCGGGAACGGCCATCGGCGTCGTCGAGAAGGGGGAGGTGATTACGGGGGAGGAGATAAGGCCGGGAGATACAGTTATTGGAATCTCAAGCTCCGGAATCCATTCCAACGGGCTGACCCTCGCAAGGAAGCTCCTGATCCCGAAGTACGGGCTGGACTATGAGTACGAGGGGAAAAAGCTCTGGGAGTGGCTTCTTGAACCAACGAGGATCTACGTTAGGGCCGTTCTTGAGCTGATAGGAAACGTCGAGGTGCACGGCTTGGCCCACATAACCGGAGGCGGCCTCCTCAACCTTAAGAGGCTCACCAGCTACGGGTTCTCCCTTGAAATGCCGCAGGTCGGGGGCATATTCAAACTCATCCACGAGAACGGCGTTCCGCTTGAGGAGATGTTCCGCGTTTTCAATATGGGCGTCGGCATGGTGGCGGCGGTTCCATGGGAGGAGAAGGAAGAAGCCCTCCAGCTCCTAAACAGGCACTTCAAGAGCTTCGAGCTCGGAAAGGTTGTGAAAGAGCCCGGGATAAGGGTCGAGAACTACGGGATAAAGCTTTAACTTCCCTACTCTTCTCTTTCTTTGGTGATTTAATGGAGCTGACGGTTAGGAGAAAGGCCTTCCTCGAGGAGCTTCCAGACCTTGTGAGAAAGGCCGTTGAGGAGCACGGCACTGCTCTAAAGGGTATAGAGGTAAAAGAGGACGAGAAAGGCTGCTACACCGTCATGATAATCTACGATTCGGAGCTTCGCCCGTGAGCCTCTTGTAGAGCCTCTCGTAGGCCTCTATTAAATCCCCCTTCTCAAAGCGGAAGACGTCCTTGTCGAGGCTCTCTTTGGTTTCGGCGTCCCAGAAGCGGCAGGTGTCCGGGCTTATCTCGTCGGCAAGGACTATCTCGCCCCTCGCGTTCTTTCCGAACTCCAGCTTGAAGTCCACGAGGATTATTCCCCTCTCCCTGAAGTACTCCCGGAGGATCTCGTTTACCTTAAGGGCCATCCTCTCCATCTCTTTGAGCTCGACCTCGCTTATTCCGAGGACTTTCGCGTGGTACTGATTTATCATCGGGTCTCCGAGGGAGTCGTCCTTGTAGTAGAACTCGACTATCGGCTCTGGGAGCTCGGTTCCCTCGGCCAGCAGAAGGCGCTTCTTCAAGCTTCCGGCAACGACGTTCCTCACGACGACCTCAAGGGGATACATCCTAAGCCCCTCGGCGATGAGCCTGTTGTCGCCGGCGATGCCTATGAAGTGAGTCTTTATGCCGCTCTTCTCAAGAACCCCAAAGAGGTGGGCGCTGATCTGGGCGTTGAGCCATCCCTTTCCCCCGAACTGGGCCTTTTTTTCACCGTTAAAGGCCGTTGCATCGTCCTTAAACTCGAGGATAACCTTCTCTTCATCCAGAGGGATTACCTTCTTGGCCTTGCCTTCGTAAACCTCCACGCTGATCACCATTTTTATGTAAAAAGTTTGGTCTTTTTAAGGATTTTTTGCCGACAAATTGTCAACACATGGGCAAAGCTTTTAAGCACTAACCAGAAAAAATCTGGCGTATTTACGAGTTAAATCAGCATATTCAAATCAAAGCTGACCATCAAAAAGGTATCCGGTGAGGGTAATGCGCGAAAAGTGCGGGGTCTTTGCAGCGGTGACAGAAAACGCAGCAAAAAAAGCATACTACGCCTTGATAACCCTCCAGCACCGCGGCCAGGAGAGCGCTGGAATAAGCGTCTGGAAACACATGATAAGAACAGTATCTGGCCTGGGCCTTGTGCAGGACGTTTTTAATGGAAAGACCTTGTCATCCCTCCGCTCCAACCTCGCCATTGCCCACGTCCGGTATTCGACTTCTGGTTCCCTCACCGAGACCCAGCCGCTTGAGACCGAGTGCTGTGGAAAGAGGATAGCAATAGCCCACAACGGAACCCTCACTAACTTCCAGCCTCTGCGAAAGGAGTATGAAAATCGGGGGGTTAAGTTCCAACACTCCGTAGATTCCGAACTCCTGGGGATTTCATTTCTCTGGCACCTTAAGGAGACCGGAGACGAGTTCGAGGCTATGAAAGAGGTTTTTGACGAGGTCAGAGGTGCTTACTCCGTTGCTTTCTTATTTGACAGCAAAATCCTCGTCGTAAGGGACCCCGTTGGCTTCAGACCGCTCAGCTACGGCGTCGGAAACGGCCACTACTTCGCCTCGGAGGACTCTGCATTGAGACTCTTCATCGATGAGTCCAAAGGTGGGAAAATCAGGGACGTTCAGCCCGGTGAAGTTTTTCTTCTCTCTGAAGAAGGAGTGGAGAGCAGGGTTCTGGCAAAGGAGAGGCACCATCACTGCGTCTTCGAGTACATATACTTCGCCCGGCCCGACAGCACAATAGACGGCGTGAACGTCTATCAGGCGAGGGTCAGGATGGGGATGGAGCTGGCGCGGGAAAGCCCTGCGGATGCCGACGTCGTCATAGCCGTGCCCGACTCGGGGAGGGCCGCCGCGCTGGGCTTTTCGATGGAGAGCGGAATCCCCTACTCCGAGGGGCTGATAAAGAACCGCTACATAGGGAGGACTTTCATAACTCCAGGCCAGTTCTACCGTGAGCTTAAGGTGAAGCTGAAGCTCTCGCCCGTGAGGGAGGTCATCAGGGATAGAAGGGTAGTCCTCGTGGACGACTCCATAGTCAGGGGCACCACGATGAGGAGGATAGTCTCCCTCCTCCGGAACGCCGGTGCAAAAGAGGTGCACGTCAGGATAGCGTCGCCGCCGATAAGGCATCCCTGCTACATGGGAATAGACATCCCGACGAGGCACGAACTGATAGCAGCCTTTGGGAGCGCCAAGAAGGTGAGGGAAGCAATACGTGCAGACAGTCTCACCTACCTGAGCGTTGAGGGGCTCATCAAGGCCGTGGGCAAGAAAGATCTCTGTCTGGCGTGCCTCACTGGGGAGTACCCGGAGTGGGCCTTCAGGTTTTACTGAACCGCTTTCTCAGGGCTTCAACAACTTTCTCGCTGAAGCTAACCCCCTTGGCCCTGAGCTCAAGCAGCAGGGGTTCAAGGTCTTCTTTCAGAAGACCCCTTTCTTTGGCGATGAAAAGCAGCGCCAGGGTTCCCGAAACCTTTATCCCGAGGGACTTCGCTATGATCCTCGGAATCTTCTCATCAAGAATCAACAAATCCACGTTCAGCTCCCTGGCGAGCACTATGGCCTCGGCCTCTCCAATCTCGATTTCCTTCATAAGGATTTCAACGCTCAACCTATCGTTTACGTCCTGAACCTTTATCCATTCTGCTTCGCCCCACTTCTCGGGAGCCAGGACGGCCTCTGCCCTTCTCGACTACCCCTATCCATACAGCTCGGGGGATGATAATCTCGCCAAACAGCTCCCTTAGAAGTTCCAGTTTTCCAATCTTTAAGAGAGCTATCAGCGGCCCGGAGTCGGATACGACTATCATAACAACCTCTCCAGGGTTTCTATGTCCTCCTGGAGGTCCTCTTCAGTGTAGCTCAGGGAGATACCCTTGGAGGCCAGAATTTCCATTATCTCTGCTTTGCTGACCCCAGCAATCTCTGCTGCCTTTCCAAGGCTAACTACACCCTCCCGATAGAGCTCAACGGCGAGGTATATCCTGACGAGCTTTGGTAGCTGTTTCTCATTGACCCTTGAGGATCCGCGAGAGGTCTGAGGGAATGATCACAGTAACCTCTCCCATATTACCACCGTATCCAGATTGTTTATGGGCCTAAAAATATGTCGGCGGCAGACCGATTAGGTTTTTCTGACCCTCGCCGCCGCGAACTTGAGCTCCGGCGTTCCGGCCTTGTTGAGCGCTGAGCTCGTCAGCCTGTTTGCCTTGAAGTGGAAGGGGACGGCGACGAGTCCCCTGGGTACGTTTTCAACCTCCGCCCTCATCCTTATCTTCCCGCGCCTCGTCTCTATCTCGACCAAGTCCCCGCTCTTTATCCCAAGCCTCTCGGCGTCCTCACGGCTTATCAGTGCCCTCGGCTCCCCCATGAGCTTAACCAGGGGAGGGCTCCTCAGCGTCATCTCCCCTGTGTTGTAGTGACCAATGAGTCTAACAGTTGTGAGGACGAGGGGGTACTCATCATCCGGGCCCTCCCAGGGCGCTATCCTCTCGACTGCCATAAAGCGGGCTTTCCCGTCCGGCGTTGCGAACTCCCAGGTGTGGAGCCTCTTCTTCGGCAGGAAGATTCCGTTCGAGTTCTTCAACTCCTCAACGCTCTTCTCCTCAAGCTCCGGGAAGAGCCTGAAGTACTCTGCGGTGATTTCCTCCACGGAGGTGTAGTTGAAGCCCGGCAGGCCGAGCGCCCTTCCGAGCATCGTCAGTATCTCCCAGTCGGGTTTTGAGTCATATGCTGGCTCGCAGGCCTTCTCGCTCCACTGAATTCTCCTCTCGCTGTTCATGTAGCTCCCGCCCTTCTCACAGAACGCCGAGGCCGGAAGGAGGTAGTGGGCATAGCGGGCCGTTCTCGTGGGGAATATGTCTTGGACGACGAGTATGTCGAGCTTCCTCAATGCCCTCCTCACCCTCATAAAGTCCGCCTCACTTACGGCTGGGTTCTCGCCGACGATGTAGAGGGCCTTTACGTCCCCCTTCTCAACCGCATCCCACAGCTCGGTGAGGTAGAGGCCCCTCTCAGTCGGGAGGTCGTCGACGCCCCAGAGCCCCGCCACCTTCTTCCTGAACTTCTCATCGGTGAGCGGGACGTAGCCAGGCAGGAACTCACTGAGGGCGCCCATGTATGCCGCTCCTTGGACGTTGTTCTGGCCGCGCATCGGGTAGAGGCCGCCCCTCTCGCCGAGGTAGCCGAGGAGCAGCGTGAGGTTTATCAGAGCTAAGGCGTTCTCGACTCCAGAAACGTGCTGGGTGATACCCATCCCCCACATCACCGCTCCACTTCCGGCAAGGGCGAACTCTCTTGCTACCTCCTTGATCATTTCCGTGGGAACCCCGGTTACGGTCTCTGCGTATTCTGGTGTGTACTTTTTGACCGCCATCCTCACCTCAGAGAAGCCGGTTGTCCTGCTCCTGATGAACTCCTCGTTGTAGAGTTCCTCCTCGATTATGACGTGGGCCAGCGCGTTAGCTAAGACTATGTCGGTTCCGGGCCTTATCACGAGCTTGTAATCCGCGAAGGCCATGCTCCTCGTTTCTCTCACGTCAACGGCGATTATTCTCGCCCCGTTCCTCTTCGCCCTCAGGATGTAGTCCATGAGAACGGGATGAGTCTCGGCGGGATTGTACCCCCAGATTAAGACGGATTTAAACTTCGATATGTCCTCGTAGGGGTTGGTCTGAGCTCCAGTGCCGAGGGAGAGCTTGAGAGCGTGGACGGAGGCCTCGTGGCACAGGCGGGCGCAGTTGTCTATGTTGTTCGTGCCGAAGAGGCGCGCTATCTTCTGGATGAGGTAGTTCTCCTCGTTAGATACTTTGGACGATGCCAGAAAGGCAACGGCATCGGGGCCGTAGAGCTCCCTCATCTCAAGAAGCCTGCTCGCTATCTCATCTATCGCCACTCCCCAGGCAATCGGGATCATCGAGGAGCCGACCCTCTTGAGGGGCCTCTTGAGCCTGGCCTTGGATTTTACAATTTCCACTGAATGGAGCCCCTTCGGGCAGAGCTTGCCGAGGTTTGGTTCCCCTTTGTAGGGCTTCACCTCCAGCGTAACGGGATCAACGAGAAGGTTGCAGCCAAAGCCGCAGTAGGGACAAACCACTCTCTTCACGCTACCACCTGGTTAGCAAGAAAAAGTCAAAACTAAAAAGTTTTTTGGTGAAAATTAAAAATAAATTGTCAATCAAAGGGCCTTTCTCAAGAAGTATTCGTGAACCCTCGTGTTGTCTGTTAGCTCGGGATGGAACTCGAGGCCTATGATGTTGTCCTGCTCCACCCCGACGATCCTGTCCCCGAGCCAGGCTATCGGTTTCACCCTTTCGCTGAGGAGCTCCACTATCCTTGGGGCGCGGATGAAGACGCCAGGGAACGGCTCGTCGCTGAAAGCTAGCTTTATCGGCGCCTCAAAGCTGTCCACCTGCCTGCCGTAGGCGTTCCTGTTGGTCTTAACGTCGAGAAGTCCCAGAAACCTCTGCTCTGGGGTGGCCCCTATAACCTCTTTGGAGAGCATTATCAGCCCGGCACAGGTGCCCATGATGGGAAGCCCTTCCTCACCGAGCTTCTTTACGGGCTCGAAAAGGCCGTTCTCCACCATGAGTCTTGATATGGTAGTGCTCTCTCCGCCGGGGATTATTATGGCTGAGATGTTTTCAAGCCCTTCAGGCTTCCTGAGCCAGATGACTTCCCCAGAGACGCCGAGGTCCTCAAGGGCCTTTTTGGCCGCCCAGATGTGCTCTTCGACATCGCCCTGGAGGCCGATGACGCCTACCTTAGCCATTCTATCACCTCTAAAACAAGAAGAGTAAAGAAAATGGCTCAGACGCCCCTCTCCTCGAGCCTAACCTCAAGCTCCTCTATCTCCTGGCCGTGCATCGGCTCGCCTATCTCCTTGCTGATCTCCACGAGAACATCGGGCTCGTCCCAGTGGTTGACGGCCTCAACTATCGCCCTCGCCATCTTCGGCGGGTTGGAGCTCTTGAATATTCCAGAGCCGACGAAGACACCGTCCATACCCATCTGCATCATGAGGGCGGCATCGGCTGGGGTTGCAACGCCGCCTGCGGCGAAGTTGACGACCGGGAGCCTTCCGAGCTTCTTTATCTCAAGGAGTACTTTGTAGAGGCCCTCGACGATGTCGCGGTAGGTGTAGTGGCCGTAGACGGGCTCGTTCTCAAGGACGCTCTTCGGCAGGCCGCTTATCTCCCTTATCTCGAAGGCGAGCCTGAGGTAAGGTTCCGCGAACTTCTCGGCAACGCCATAAACCTGCTCGTCCGTCATGCGCTGGAGGAGGGCGATGTTGTCCTTGAGGAGGCGGACGTGTCTCACTGCCTCAACGATGTTCCCGGTTCCGGCCTCGCCCTTCGTCCTCATCATCGCTGCACCTTCCCAGATCCTCCTGACGGCCTCGCCGAGGTTCCTATTGCCGCAGACGAAGGGAACGTTGAACTCGCGCTTGTCGATGTGGAAGTACGGGTCGGACGGAGTGAGAACCTCGCTCTCGTCTATCATGTCAACGCCGAGTGCCTCAAGGATCCTCGCCTCTGCAACGTGGCCAATCCTGACCTTCGCCATGACCGGGATCGTTACTGCGTCCATTATCTCCTGTATCTTCTCTATCGGGGCCATCCTGGCGACGCCGCCGGCCTTCCTGATGTCGGCGGGAACGCGGTGCAGGGCCATAACGGAAACGGCTCCAGCTTCCTCGGCAATTCTCGCCTGCTCGGCGTTTGTGACGTCCATTATGACGCCGCCCTTCACCATTTTGGCGAAACCGCGCTTCAGTCTCTCGGTGCCCTTGGCCTCAATAATATCGAGCTTTCCCATACGAATCACCTCTTTCGTCCTTCTTTCAGATGTTGGTTTGAAAAGGAGGATATAAGTCTTTCCACATAAGCAGACAATAGTTTTGTTCCGCGAAATTCATAGAGGATATACAGAATGCAAAAGGAGAGCTCTGAAGAGCCTACCTAAGAGTTGAAAGCAAAAAACTTGGGAGCTCAGGCCCTCCCAGTCACTTCAAGGCTCACGTCAAAGTTCTTAACCGAGTGCGTTAAGTAGCCAAGGCTGATGACGTCGATGTCGAGCTTCGCATACTCCGTTATGTTCTCGGGGGTTATCCCACCTGAAACCTCAATTTTGACCCCATCACGGAGGCCTCCCCTCTTGAGGGCTTCTAAGACTTCTCCGATTTCTTCTGGCCTCATATTGTCAAGCATTATTACGTCCGCCCCGGCTCTGGCGGCCTTTAGGGCATCTCCGAGGCTCTCCACCTCAACCTCTACAATCTTGTAGACGGAGAACTCTTTAGCCCGTTTTATGGCCGCCTCAAGCGGGACTAGGGCGAGGTGGTTGTCCTTTATGAGTATCGCATCGCTGAGGGAGAAGCGATGTGTTTCCCCGCCGCCGATGAGAAGTGCGCGTTTGTCAATCGGCTTGAGGAGGGTCTTTCTCGTTCCTGCGACCCTGACCTTGGGGTTTACTGCCCTTACTTTCTCTACGAGCCTCCTGACTTCCGTTGCAATCCCGCTCATCCTTCCCATAACATTGAGTGCCGTTCTCTCAACGAGGAGGATTACCCTCGCGTTGCCCTCAAGCTCGAGTATGATATCTCCTTTCTTAACTTGCTCCCCATCACGCTTCTTGACCTCAACATTAACGCCGAAGTGCTCGAAGAGGGTCTTTGCCTCCTCCACACCCGCTATAATGCCATCCTGCTTCGCTATAATGACTGCCCTTGCATTCACATCCTCCGGAATTATGGCCTCACTCGTGACGTCACCGAAGGGTGCGTCTTCCTCGATAAACCTGAACAGATAACTGAGCGGAACCATATCTTCACCCCCGCATCCCTTTTCTTTTTTACCTTTATTTTGCTTTCCGTATCCATGCACCACTCTCCGTGAAAGAATACCTTTTATTCTCCGGGAGCCAAATTATGTGGGGAGCATTATGATAAAGAAAGCGGTTATCCCTATAGGGGGTGAGGCGACCCGTCTGAGGCCCCTCACAATAGAGACTTCTAAGGGACTCGTCAGGCTTTTGAACAAGCCGATTCTGGAGCACTCTATTCTCAGTCTCGCGAAGGACGGGATTGAGGAGGTCTACCTCGGCGTTAAGGGCTATGTGAACTACACGACGCTCTTTGACTACTTCCGCGAGGGTTACTGGCTGAAGAAAAAGTACGGGCTTGAAAAGGAAGTAAGGATCCGCTATATGCCTCGCTACGAGAGCACGACCAACGGAGACGCCGTCTGGTATACGATGAACTATTACGGAATTAAAGAGCCGGTCGTGGTTATCCAAGGCGACAACATCTACCAACTCAACATCCAGGATATGCACGAGTGGCATAGGAAGAAGAACGCCTTCATGACGATTGCCCTCCAGCCGGTTGATGACGTTATCGGCTTTGGCGTGGCTAAGGTTGATGATGATTACCGCATTGAGTATTTCGTCGAGAAGCCAAAGCCAGAGGAGGCTCCCAGCAACCTCGCCAACACGGGGATCTACATTCTCTCCGAGAACTTCTGGGAGTTTCTCGACGAGAGCTGGGCCAGGGAGATGAAAGAGACTGGAAGGCTCGACTTCGGCGGCGACATGATTCCAGCCCTGATAGAGCACGGCTACGAAGTTTACGGTTACCCCATGGAGGGCTACTGGTTCGACGTCGGTACGCCGGAGAGATACCTCAACGCGGCGATGTACCTCCTCCGCAACCTTTCACCGGAGGATATGGAGGCCATTGAGATAACCCGCGATGTCTACATGCAGGGCAAATCGGAGATGTCAGAAGACCTCAGGAGGAAGTTTAGGGAGATGATAAAGAGAGGGAAGCTGCTCGTGGAAGGAAAGGTGCTCCTCGGAAGGCACATCAGCATTGGGGAAGGAACCGCACTCGAGGATGCCGTGATAGACAACTACACGATGGTGGGCAGGAACTGTGAAATCCTGCACTCCGTTGTCATGGACAGGGCGAAGCTTGGGGACAACGTCAGGATAGTGAACTCCATAATCGGCCGCCACGTCGAGATTGGGGACAACGTCAGGATCGTCAACTCGGTCATAGGGGACAACGCTGTCGTGGACGATAACGTGAGAATGTACAACGTCAAGATCTGGCCCCACGAGTTCGTGGAGAAGGGGGCAACGCTCGAACATTACACCGTGAGGACGGGCGTCCCGAGGAGGTAGTTTTTCGATTTCTTCTTTAATCCTTCCGAGCTTTGAGGGATGTACTGTTTTGTTCTCTTCGTTTTTTGATGACTTTTTATAGTGGTATTAAAAACTTAGATAGAAAAGTTTTTATATCTTTCATCTAATTACAGCCTGTGATACCATGCGTGGGATTGTGAGTTTAGTAATAGTAGGATTAATAATAGGCTTAACCATAAGTGGTGCGGCGAACATGGGATTAGCATCGGCAGAACCAACAACCACTCAAAGTTCCGAAAACGCTTACACGAAATTCTGGGAAATACTCAACAAGGAAGCAAGCCTCGTTTTTGAACTCAACAACACCGCCAACACCACCATCGCCCAAGAACTCATAGAAACTTCCAGAGAAGGCGAATTAAACGCGGCAAACATTTCAAGTTTAATCTGGAACGCTCTCGAACAACTCAAAGCCTCCGGAGTTAAACTCCACTACACGGCCCAAGAACTCAAGGAGATGGCGGAGAACATAACGCGCAACGGCCTCCCCGAGAACGTTATTCAAGAGCTGAAGAATCAAGGCTGGAGCGATGAGGAGATAAGTGCACTGCAGACTTACATTGCCGCTCACGCGAACGATACGATGCAGGATTTTGACATGGGTTTCTTCCTCGGGAACTTCTCCACCGCCATGGCCCGTGTTGGCTTCAAATACGCTGGATACGAGGCGTGGGCCCTTCAGAGGGAGTACTGGGAAGACACGAAAACTCCGGACACCTCGAATTATGATTCTAATCAAATAATCAACCCGGACCTTACATTGGACTGGCATTCCCTCCACGACGCTTACAATGCCAACGATTACGGTAAAATGTACGATGAAGTCCTCTCCCTCACTTCTGACATCCAGAGCGTGATTGAGAACACCAACCACGCTCCCAATGGGGCGGTTTTCAAGGATTCCTACTACTGGCCGGGAGCGTTGAAGGCTTACAACCTCACGAGGCAGATTTACGTGCTTCTCCAATCCATAAAACTCGGAAACGGTAATCCGGAACTCAAGTGGAGTCTGAACGAGAAGGTGATGGAGTTACAGAACGCGCTGATGGTCGAGCCCAAAAAACAGCAGTCCTCCGGCAGCTTGCCCCGTCCCCCGCGCCCGGTTGGTCCAATGCCCGTCCGCTATCCGCTTGACCCACCGGTTTCAATCCAGAGTGATTATGGCATGATAAGCGTTAAGAATGTTAATGTCATCGTAGATTCGATTGAGAAGGGAAAGGTTTCCTACCACGTTCAGCTTTCCCTGAGTGCGGAGGGGAACGTTGTGAGCAACGTGAGGATAACCGTGCACGATGTTAATGGCGATGCAGAAGGGAAGATCAGTGAGGTTGACCCTACTGCTGGTGTTGTAACCTGGAACAGTCCTGAGTTTAGTGCCCAGGTTGGATTTGATGATCTGAAGATTACCGGCACGGTGAGCGTTGTTTACACGTCCTCCGATGGCCCGACTCCGCTTTCTTCCCCCGGTGATGTTCGCCTTCAGAGCACTGGAGGGATTGACGCTGAGTCTGGGCCAAGGACTTTCGAGGTGATGAAAGAGTACTCAAAGACGATAACCGCTACAGGGCTGGCTGATCCGGGCAAAGTGTCGCTCTCCATAAAGCCCTCTGTGAATCCAGTTAAGGCCGGTGATTCTGCCTACTTCTACGTTACGCTATCAAACAAGAATCCTGTGGAGGTGAGTGGGAGTTATACTCTCTGGGTCACTGTTCCGGAGGGTGCTGGTAGTGTTGGTCAGGTGAGGTTTAATGGTTCCGTCACCCTTCAGGCTAATTCGGTCAGGACGTTCAAAGTGGGGCCCGTGCCTTATGGTTCGCCCGGCGAGTACGGTTACTACGGCGTATTTAACTTCAGAGATGATACGTGGTGGGGATTTGGAAGTTCTGGAAGTGGTGAAGAGTACAATAGGAAGTGGGACAAGGGGGATATCGTTGTAAGTGCTAATATTGAAAGTAGCCAGGAAGGTTCATTGGAGCTAATCAACGTTATCCCGTCTTCTCCATCAGAAACCTCTTATTACAATTTTGAGCTTCTTCGGAAGTTTAAGGAAGGGGAAAACGTCACCTTCAATGTTGCAGTCAAAAACTCATATCCCTCGGCTCAAGATATCGAACTTAAACTCTACATTGACGGTTCATTGGTGAGTTCGATAAATAGCAGTATGAGAGGGAATTCAACAAAGATATTCCCTCTCCATTGGATTGCCCAGAGCGGGATACACTCTTATGAGGTGAAGCTTTATAGGGTCTTTGGAGGGCAGGAATTTTTGGAGAGCAGTGGAAAGGGGAGCATAACCGTTGCTTCCGCTCAGCGGTTTGCTGCATCCTTGGAGACTTCCCCGGCAATGCTCAGTGGAGGTGGCACAGTACTCTTTACAATACATGCGGCGAATTTTGAGGATACCCCCATTTTATTACGTGGTTTTGTAGTGGACGAAGATGGTGCAATAATCAAGGTAATTCAGGGTTCTGAGGGGGCAATCTCAGCGAATAGCGAGAAGAATATTTCATTCACTTATACACTCTATGGGGTTGGCAATCATACTTTCAGGCTCTTCCTCGATGATAGGGATGGCATACCCAACGATGAAGGAGAAGAACACTGGAGTAATGCCAGTGTAGAAGTAAAACCAGTAGGAGACATAATAGCCAGCATGGACTGTGATCCAACGGTGGTTCCTTTGGGCGGATCTACAACTTGCACGGTGCATGTTGAGTTAAATACCCCAACTACTGTCACATTGAACCTCACGGAGGTTGACTTTGGAGGGAAGAGAGTATGGCCCAATGGGCCAAGCAAGAATACAGTTAGAGTTAACAAGCAAGTTATAACACTTTCTTCTAGTGTGCAAAATAATTTAACAATAACGATAACAATAAACGACAAATTAGCTAATTACTACTTTGGAAATCCAATCCATGGAAACTATGTGGACAAGTTCGCTGGACACTCCTACCTGATCAAAGCAATATTTGACGGGTTAAGGTATCCACTCTCAGACACAATAACAATAGTTAACATTGACAGTAGAAGTACAGTTGAGAAAGGGATAGACTACGGATCAACAGCACTAGAAATATCAGGGGAGATACTGTCTGCTATACAACTCATAATTGAAGGGAGCAACCCCATAGGATGGATTGCATTTGGAATATCAATTGCAATCCCTGCGATCGAAAAGGGCGTCCCAGAGCTTCAATTTGCATTTGGATTAGGCGTAAATGGATTCCCAAGTGAGTCGGATGGAAACAATGTGATAGGTGGTTGAAATGGACGCGGCTTTGCTCATCTCCATTATTTTTTGGTGCATACTATCGTTACTGGCCCTCATAGCATCACCAAAACGAAGTTTCCCATCCCTCGTGGCAATAGGAGTGGTATTCTATCTCACCGTGAAAACAAAGTCCCCAGAAGCTTTATGGCCAATAATCGCCTCGTTCCTCCTGTGGCTTATGGTGGCAATACTAAGCATTCGGAGACGCCTTATTGGGATTACAAGGAAAGACGTTGAGAATGCAGGCACGTTGTACTCCTTACCCTACCTTGCCCTTTCAAGCGTTCTGTTAGTCTCCACGCCCGAGATAGGAGTCTTGGCTCTCCTGGCATGGTTGCCTCTATGGTATTTACTCAAGAGAACCTGTATCGCCCATAAGGTGGCTTGTTTGTCCGCATTATACTTGCCTTCTCTATTACTTGCCGTCCTTTACAGGACTCCACTGGCACTGACGTATGCAGTCCCGACACTGTGGCTTCAACTGGAGATTGAGGATATTGTAAAGATGGGTACAATGGATATTAAACATCATAGATATGAGGGGGGTTGATCCAATGATCGAGACTCTCGCCGGAAATTCTGAGAAGAGCTTTACTCTCCATTGGATCGGCGAAGCAGGAGCGCATTCTTACGAGGTTAAGCTTTACAGGGTTGTTAACGGTAAGAAGCTCTTTGAGGATTCCATTGAGAGAACAGTTAATGTTGCCGGAGATCCAAGTACCAAAATAACCATTGAAGTAAAGTGTCCTCCAAGAGCTGGCTTAGGAGGTTCTTTCGAATGTCTATTAGAGGTCGAGAATAATAATTCAGAAACAATCGGGGTGCAATTGAACAATATTACCTTCAGGGGTGAGGTGAATTATGTGGGCGAGGATACCAATCAAACACGTTCCGAACAGCTTAAGGGGATCTTCTATTTAAGCGGATTTAAAGAAGTACCGCCACACTCGTCTCGGAGCATTCCGATAGATCTCGGCAAGGTAGACGATGAGTTTGCTTCTCATTTTGGACTCTCAAACAATCATCGCTTGTTATCCGCGATTTTCCAGGGGTATATTAACTCATACACAATACGCCAGACTGCCTACTGGGATACAGAATATCACCTCACTCTCAGGTTTGATATTTTTAATAAAAATGGCAGTGTTCTATTTAAAGACAGGGCCCTAACAACCTCCACGACTTTATTCTATTATGGCAGTGCTCAGGAAAAAATTGACCATGAGATGGAGATTGAGAGGGTAGAAGACTTTGGTGAAAACGCAATAAAGACAATAGTGACTATAGTATCAGTATATTACTCAAAAGATAAATTATGGAAATTTGTAGAGAGCTTTTGGGGGTGATGCTGGATGAGTAACTTTATATTTAAATTGCTTCTTTCTCTCCCTCTCTTATTGTTATTATGGGAGACTTTTGTTAATATCTACTATTGGTATTTTAATTTTTCATTCATTATTAAAGTCTTGCTACTTCTACTCTGGAGTGTGGAAGTGTGGTGGGTTCTCAAAGCAAAAAACATGCCTCTTCCGGTGTTGGCAAGTGCCTTTGTTATCATTTACATCGGGTTTGTGATTGATAAACCGCTTGAGTTTAAGTCGTATGCCAGTAACATCCTATGGGCAACCCTTTACACTTACCTTCTTAGAGAGTATTATTTAAAATCATTGAAGGAGGATTCCAATGGAACACGGGAAGCCAGTTTTTCCAGTGGAACCTGATTTATCCATCGACAGTCCGGAGGTTGATTCAATGAGCGCGAGCATTGTTGAGGGCTCAGAGAAGAGCTTTACTCTTCATTGGATCGGCGAAGCAGGAGCGCATTCTTACGAGGTTAAGCTTTATAATGTTGATGATGGACAGGAATATCAAGAAGACTATGCGAGTGGGAGCATTGAAGTCTCGTACGTACTGTACGGCATGTCCGCTTGGCTTAATGTTGCTCCAAACCCGGTTAAAGCCGGTAATAACGTGACGGTTATTATTACAGTGAAGAATTCGAAGGATTATGCTCAAACGTGGCCAGTTGAACTGGTGGATAATACTGGGAACGTTTGGTGGCCGAACTCTGATAGCTCGGACCATGGTTTGAACTACACATTATCAAGTGACGGGTATTTGACTGTTAATGCAGATAGCACTGCAAGAATAACAGCGACCATTGGGCCATTACTCCAGAACACTACCCTAACACTAAAACTCGGAGGACACTGGATGGCCTCATCATACGTGAAAGTACAGCAGCCCGCAACTACTCAAGCAGCGTCTATGGGCTGTAGTAACCTAGAGTTATCAGCGAAGAAAGGGAATTTGGTTCTGGATACGACATGCACAGTATACTTTACAAATCCCACTGATGTACAGTGGAACATAACTGGTATTATTCCATATCCGCACATACTTAAGACAGAGTACACAGAGGATTTAACGCCAGAATTTACCCCACCAACGATGCTCACAAAAACAGTTCCAGCGGGAGGTGTTGGAGAATTTAAACTCAACCTCCACGATGTCCTACCGGAGAATAATGTTATTGGGACGGGTATTGAATTAAATGAACTATCAGGTGTCATAGTTCCAGTGAAGGTGAACTTCACAGTACTCGTTAATGGCAAAACATATGTAGTTGATTCACAAGGAAAAATATGGAGTCTGGAGTATGGAGCAACTAGATATGTGAGAATAACAGTCAATACTGAGACATTATATGAACACATCACGTCGGATATAACAATCGGCATAGCAGGAGCGATAGTTGGGGCGAAAGCTGGAGAGGAAATTGGAGCAATGGTTGGAACTGTAATAGAACCCGGAGCTGGGACTGTTGCAGGAGCTGCAACGGGGGAAATAATAGGAGGCATTGTGGGATTTATCGGTAGTGTTATAGTACATGAAAAGCTTGGATGGCCATGAGGGGGTGAGAATACATGAGGAACCACATAAAACTCTCGGTTTCTGGGATTCTTCTCATTTTTGTTTCTGGCATCTTTATTTCCTATCTTGGGATTGCCAAAGGCCTCTACTCCCTATCTGCAAGTCTCTCCGTTCTTATCCCCTGGTATATTCTAATTATTCTCGGGAACCCAAAGGGGACAAGAGAACTTCAAGAGATGGCCACTTACGGTCTTATGGTCCTTTTCATAGTGACTCTTGCATCGCTTTGGAGCTTTGGTTATTTTACTGCAGTCGTGAACCTACTCGAAGTATTTGCTATTTTTATGGTATTCCCAATTTTAGTTTTAGGCATTGGGCGGAAACTTTCAAGATGGGGGAAGAAAGTCAAGTACCCTCCAAAGGCCACAAAAGAGTTTTGGGGATTTCAATGGTTAGTCAATCTCACCCTGACTTTTAAATCATCTGAGCCATTGTACGTGTTTATATCCCTCTTACCTGCCACCGTTGGGGGATATTTGATTTATAAGGCCTTTACCGCAGCTGAAAAAGGACAATCCGACGGCAGAAGAGGTAATACTCTACTAAAGGCCATAGATAGCAAAGGCTGTAGTAGCCATGGAGGGGATAGTGGATGAGAATGAGGTTTTATAGTGGCTTGGAGAGGGAACGTTGATCGGAGCTACGGTTGGGTTTATTTTTGGAGTTATAACGTACAAAGTAGTTGGGCTACCATAAGGGGGGTTTGACATGGGATTCAAGAGAAGTTTCCTCGCAGGGTTCTCTCTTATTATTCTCTCTTTTATTTTGGTTGCGGAGGTTCGAGGAATTGAGAGTGGTTTATACGTGCTCGCAGTAAACGTAATGTTCATCCCACTGTGGGGGACGATTGTTCTCTGGTCCAAGGATACAGGGAATGGCTCTAAACTGAGACTTATTATTTTAACTTCCCTCTTCCTGTTTCTGATGCTCTTGGGAGCAATTGCGGGTGGTTATCATGACTTTGAAAAATCCACAGGGATAATGGTTGTATTCTTGATGCTGTTCCTGATGTTTATCCTTCCCCTTTACTGGGTGAAAAGAAAACAGAAAAGGCATGGGAAACACCTCGTTTATCCAACAAGGGAGGTTAAGTACTTCTGGGCCTACCAGTGGATCGCTGTGGGGGTTCTTGTAATTAAATCTAACGGGCCTCTGAAAATATTCCTGTCACTGTCGCCTGGACTTGTTGGAGGTTATTTAATAATCAACGGGCTTATACAGCTTAAAAAAGTATCAAAAACAGATACAGAGGAGTGAGTCTAATGCATGTTGATAACCACGTTCCAGTCGAGATCAAGGAACTGAACTTGAGCTACTCTTGGATCTGTTGTTCCAGGAGGAGGAACAGTTGCTGGGGCGATCGTGGGTGGAATTATAGGTTTTGCAGTTGGAGTTATTGTGTAGGAAGTATTCCCTTAAAGGAGGTTTACAAATGAGGAGTAGTATCCTAAAACTTTTTGCAGGCCTTTTATTCTTTGTTCTGTCTTCCACTTTTATAAGCTGGGCGGAAGGATCCCTCTTGGGGATGATAGCCCTAGCGGCCAATTTAATGTTCGTCCCGATCTGGGCTTTTCTGGTCATGCTATCCAGAAAACCCGACAAAAGAACGCATAAAGTTAAGGGCGCTATATACCTGTCTTTCACTCTATTCCTGACACTACTGTTAGCAATCTATATCTATGGGGAGCATAGAATTGTTCTTGGACTGGTAGTGGTGTTTTTGATCTGGTTCGGGTACTTAAGCCTTTTGCACTTATCAACGGGAGGCTCACTAAGCAGGGTCAAACGCTTTTGGGCCTTTCAGCTGGTTAATGCCCTGGTCCTTGCATTCAAAGCTGAACAGACTTTAGAAACATTGATTTATCTGAGTCCAGCCTTAATCGGGGGTATCTAATCGTAGAAGCGCTGATGGAGGTGGAGCCATGAGATACTGGGGTGTTCTCACTTATGTTCCCTCAATTTTCCTCTTATACATCGCCACAGATCTGAAGGTAGCTTTAACACTCACCAGTGTGAGTCTCTCAGTCCTGTACGTCTGGACAAAGATCCTCTGGCTTATACAACGGAAGGAGAAAGGTAAATTGAAAGTATCAAACGGTTTTCTTGTGGCGAACCTTCTCGTGATCCTTGCCGGCGCTCTTATTGTTAGCGTCACTCTCGCGGTTTTATTATTGGTGATTTTCCTCGCCCTCTACGGATTTATACTGCTGGTTCTGTATGGTCTTAGAAAAGAACCTCCAGCAGAGAACGCTGAGCTGAGGCTCAAGTGGTTTGGAGTACTGCTCCTTGGATTCTTCTCATTGAATCCCTTTATTGAAGGCGTTTCAGCATCTAACTGGGTTGAAGCCGTTGCTGTGATAATGATCGTATGTGCTGGATACGTAATGTTTGAAGGTTTGAGAAAAGATTCACTCGGAAGGATTGAGCCCTCACAGAAGAAGTTCCCCAGGAGCTGAGAACCCTTTATGGGTATACTGAAGGAATCTACCGGATGGTATAAATGGTTCCACTCTTGACCAAAAACGGAGGTGAGGTCCATGGAGAATAATACCAGCATGAAACCATACTCTGTTTCTCCATATTTTCCCTTCTTATCTCGGGAACAACTGTTGTCATTGGCTTTGCAGTAGAGTTTGGAAGGAACTGCGGGAACATTGCATACGGGTTTGCCCCGCCATTTATTATCACATATATACTGTACCTCCTTGGGGCATTCATTGCTACGGACTCCCTGCAGGGAAAAAAGATAAATAGAGGTTATTCTAGTTTCGTTGAATACGTTTTTATACTCTATTCAACTGGGGCAGCGGGGGTATGGGCACTCTCCCGTAGCTTGATCTTTGCCCTCAGCCTGTTAATTATCGGGGCTAGCTCTGCTCTTGGGTTTACGGCGAGATACTTCCATGTTATATATCCCTCTATAATTCTTATTGATGCAATCGTATTCTTAAACAACCATTGGCTACTTCTTGCATTAGCGGTGGCCTCACTCATAGTATACACTTTGGTTCTGTTCAGATTTAATCAAAAGCAGAAACAGAGGGGGAGCAAGAACCAATATCCTAGGGATAATTTTAAAAATTGAAATAGTGATTTCATCATAAATCCTAAGCTTAATATTATAATATGGTGGTATTGGTAGGAATGACGTGACAAGAAGGTGAGACAAGTGGAGAAAGCGGGATCATTGTATCTCGCCTCGGACGCATTCTTCACATACGAACTTAGAGCTAAGTCTCTTCCAGTTGCAGACCTAAAGTTCGTCCAGGAAATCTCCAGTAGACTTCCACCACAAGTTCAGAAAGCTCTGAATCCTGTTCTTGAACAGATTAGTGTCAACTGGGTTGCAAACTGGGTCAAGGAACTTGGCATAACCTATGGTTCAGAACATGGGTGGGGGTTAAGATGAGGAGGGAGTGCCTTCTTTCCATTTCCTCATTTCTTGTATCAACGGCAGTACTTGGAATCTTTTTCTTCAATCTGCCTCTAGAACTCAAGGGTAAAGTGTTTCTAACTCTGGCGCCACTGCTCCTTGCCCTTCTGGGCTTAATTGGCTGGTGGAGTGTTCCCTTATGGCTGGCATTCGTTTTTGTTATATGGGGTCCAATGATACTGCTCCCCAAAATGTATCCTCTTTACCTGAAGTTAGTGACATTCGCTGCTGTCTTTGCCCTCATGGCGAGTGGCTATAAAAACGCAAGGGAATGCTTGCTGATACTTATAGAGCACCAGAAAAAGAAGGAGAATGTTAATGGGAGGCTGAATAAGAAGTTGCGCATGGGATCTTAAGTTGGATATGGACAAAAAAGGGAAACCTGCTAACCGGGAGAGGGGTTAAACATGTCGGGGAAAGTAATTCCTAAAAGGCTTTGGAGATCTCTCCTTTTGTTCTTCCTTCTTCAACTGGGAACTGCGTTGGTTCTTTTTCGCGAAGGTGTAGCCTCATCCAAAGTTTTGGGTCTTCTTGTATCCCCACTAGTTCTCATTCTGTTTTTCCTGGCTTACTCCGTAGATGATCCGAAATTCGCAGGATTCTTCTTTTACTGGCTGGGTTTTTTAATAGCCGCTAGTGTTCATACTCCAGTAATCGTTAGGGTGATTATTTTCATACTCTTGCCACTTTCCTGGCTTTTGGTCTACTTGGATCTCCGGGGTGTCAGCTGGATGTCTCTTTCCGAGGAAATTTACAGCAATCATAGGGTGGGATATATTCTTCTCTTGGGAATGATCTTTGCTGGGGTAATATGGACGAATTATCGGCTGCTCCGTCTCTCGGGCACCTCCTGGCTGTCAATATCCATAATTTCTCTGGGTGGGGGAGTATTCGTGGCTCTCTACTTGTTAGCACTGAAAACGAAAAACAGGAGCACCAAAATAGTGATCATTAAACTCACACCCTGGATCTACATATTCCCATATGTCAAGCTAACTTATGGCGTAGTCGCTCCTTGGAGAGGTCTCTTACTGCCGATAATCAGTGCTGTTCTGTGGATGTTATTAATGGGGCTTTTACTGCAGCCAACTCTAAACAGTTCCGAGCATGGTGGTGGTCACATTGTCTTTCAAAGTCATGGCTGAAGAGAAGCGTAAAAATGATAATAATATGATAATAGGGGGGTTGAGAAAATGAGCGCTCTAGCTTACTTTTCTTTAATTTTGCTGTTCCTGCTTTTGGCAATCTCGATAAAAGCCAGAGAATTAAGGCCGTTAGTTTCCTTTATTACTGCGGGACTCGTAATGTACGTTGGACTAAAATCCAATTCAAGGGACGTACTGCTCGTTTCAGTGGCAAATCTCAATTTATTCCTTGGAGCATCCCTGCTCAATGTTCACAGGAATATCTTTGGGTTATCGGATGCAAACATTAAAAATAGGGGAGCCCTCATCTCGATTCCGTATCTTTTTGTAATGATTACAATTTCTTTTTCCAAGTGTTCCATCTGCTATTTGTCGATCCTCTTGTGGGTAGTCCTTTGGTATTATTTCAAAAACAAATGTAAGAACCTGAATCGGATGTGCATTATGCTACTATACCTCCCCATAGTGATTCTCGCTGTAGTATATAAGACGCCTCTGGCCTTGAGCTACGCCATAATTACGCACTGGTTCCAGGGAGAAATAGAGGCCATCAATGAAAAGAATATGAAAATGCATTCGGACGATGAAGGTTCAGTTAGTGGAGCTCTGAATAGCATTCCTTGGGATACACGGGGCTGGAAACGATGACTGATTAACAGGTGGTTGAAATGATGGATGTATGCAGCCCGTTATTCCTTTTCCTCTTTACCTACTTTGACGTAGTCTTATTGCTAAAGTTCACTGGGATGCAGCCATTAGCAGAGGATCTTGAAGATAGGCTTCCAGAGTTAAGCCTGTATGTTTTAATATTCCCCTATTTGTTGCTGTCTGCATATATTGGAATTTTAGAATCTCTTGCCTGGAGAAACGCTCTTTTAGCAGGAGCTACGTTGATAGCCGTTGCTTTTATTACTTTGGTCTTAGATGTGCGGATCAAAAATAAGCCGGAGTTCTTCAAAAAGCTCTCTTTCCAGCTTAATACTTGGTTAATTGCCTTGAATGCAGTTATCCTAGGTGTTGTTTCAACATCAGTTTGCGGTGGAGGTGAAAGCATCGCATTAGTAGCATTACCCCTTGGGGGTTACGTGTTGCTTAGCTGGAAGTATTCGAACGTTGTAAATAAAATGAAAGCGATGAAGACCTAACCCACAGGGAGGTTGATGTGTCTCTTGGAGCAAAAGAAAGTACGAAAGGGGTGGGTGCTATGGTGGAAGAGCTGAAAAAGAGATGGCTTCTGCTGTTTGCAGTCTCTTTTTCCATTTTTGGTCCGAGCGTAATGGTTATTGGGGACTATTTGCTATCCCATAGGGAAGCAATCATAGTGGTCCCACTCTGGTTCGTATGGATTTATTACTTGGTTCCGGCAGGTTCAATAGTTTACGACGTTTGGAGTCTCTTGATAGCCGGAAGAAAGCCATGGGTGAAAGTGGCACTTAACTACAGAGGGGGCACTTTCCTGATATTCATCGTGATCTTAGGCGCTGCATGGATATTCACCCATAACTGGGCCATTGCACTGCCACTCATAGTCTCCACTATCCTCTATGGTTTTAGCATTGCCAAGAGTGCGTATTTAGAGGTAATCTATCCAATTTCCATCGGGATCAGCGTTTTAATAGAATTCCAAAGTCAACCAGAATTACTTTTTGCTGGAGAGGGGCTGTTATTGATATATTTCCTCGCACTAAGGCATATTCGGGAGATGATGGAACAGAAGGAAAACAGACTATGAAAATGCCTGAGATCCATGTCCTCTTTCCATTTTAGCAGAGCTACCACTTCAGAAACCGATGCACGATAGTTATAGGATCGGTGGAAAAACCCCGTGACTATCCTCTGGTTATTATACATCGTCATTAGATAGATTTTTATACTTCATGTGGATATGCAATTAGATCATCACGATGGACGAGAGGATAAAAAATTTAGGGGATTAAAATGATGGGAGCCAGGAAGATACCTGGAAGCATCATGGTTGTAACAGGCCTTGCATCTCTTGTTTATTTGTTCATTACAGGCGATAATTATTCGATGAAGGCGTACCCCATACTTCAACTCAACCTGTACTATTCCTTGCTGGTTCTTGTGAGCGTATGGATTGATAAAGACCTCGAAGAGGAGAAGTTCAGGTTCGAGGCGGGATTATTTCTCCCAATCTGGCTTTCAATTGCAGCGTTGATTACGGCTTTTGAATCTCTCGGCCGCATTACTGGAATCCTGTGGCTCCTGTGGATATTCCTGCCGTTAGTCTATCCAGATAAAGTGTTAAGACTCATCAGTTATCTAGCCCATGAGTTTAAGCTGGAGGAGGATCCTAAGAGGTCTGTGTTATTGATGATAGCAGTTCCACTTTCGCTGGTCTTCTATTATCGGATAATCTACGGACTTCAAGCGCTCGCCCTATTGGCTCTCTACATCCTAAACTTTGTCCCGGAGTTCAGGCTCAAAAATCCGGGTGAAGCACGATAAATGTGGTGTAGTTGGGTGATCTGAATGGAAAGGAATAATTCAAAGATTCTGGCAATGGGAATGCTCTCGTGGTGCTTTTTCACCTTTGTTATCATGTTGTTTTATCCTCGGGACATGGCACTGGCAATTGAAGTGTCTTCAGCCTTAGTTGACCTCGTATTGGTTACAGCGGCTTTGATAATATTCAGAAGGTCTATCGGAATGGAGTACCTGCTGCTATATTCCCTGGTACCATCCATGGGAATCTACTTGATGGCCCTTAGGAGCAGTGGTATGGCAGTGAGAGCATTATATCTTGTATTCCTCCTCTACTGGTTGATGGCCGGGGGAATTCTATGGAGCTTCCAAGAAAATGGGGATGCAGAGTACTACAGGGTTCTTATGTACTTTCTTGTTATCCTGCTGGTGGCAATACTCACAAAAAATGGGGAGTTCCTAGCATTGGGGATTATAGGCCTTCCTCTGATGGTGCTGCCGTCCCGTAGGCATATAGTATATGAAGTCGTCGGTTTTAATGCCCTTTCCGCGGTTGCAGGCATTATTTCAGTTTTGGAACTTAGTCCTATTACAGCTTCCAATCCTCCACTATCCACCCCAAAACCCCCACTGGGTATTTTGTTAATCCTGCTCCAGCAGGTGATATACTCTGCAATTGGGCTTTACCTGTTTGAGAAAATCGATAGCACACGGCATGGATTGAGGCATGCTCCCTGATACCAAGGGAATTTAGTGAATAGGGCGATACAATGTGCCCTTATTACAAACACAAAACCGGTATGGGGAAAATTAGGAAGCCCACGAACTGAAGAGAAAAATATGAGAATAGAACGCATCTTGAGGGATGATAATGATAAGTCAAGTTCGAAGAGTGCATAGGAGGGTGTCCTGGACATTGGACAGCCTTTCCATTCCAAAATTTTTACTTTTAAACATTCTGCTCACGGGACTTTTGCTGCTTCCCCCGTCCAAGTTCACGCTACTTGGGTATATTGGGGAGATAATAAAGCTCGGGGTAGCATATGGGTGGTTTGTATTCTTAATGGCCCTCCTCTCCCTTCTTGTAGACGTTCCCAACAAGCTGGATGTATCGACATCTGACTGGATTTCCTCTATCGTGGCTTTTGGTTTTATAACGTCCGTCATCTTGTGGGCGCGTCAGTGGCCCGTGATTTTAAAAGTGCTCGTTTTGGTGATAGTCACGTACCTCTGGAGCCACCTAACTATTAGAGTCCTGAAATCCCTTCAAGGAAAAGATCGCTGAAAAAGGATGCTGATGGGAGTAGTGATTCCAAAATAAGGGTAGAGGTAGAGCCTGGAGAGTGCTCTTTTCTCCCTTTGTTTTATTTGGGGTGTCTGTACTGACCGGACTGATCTTACTTGCAACTGACTTATACAGTAAAATTATTAAATGAGAACCAGTTAACTCTACCCACGATATCCAGTTTCAAACTGATAATGGATACAGAGGAGAAAGGGATGGTAATGAGGGAAGCCATTGGAGAGCACTCAAAAAGGTGGGCTGTCATTGTTTTCTTTAGTTTAATAGTGGGAGAGGGAATCGTATACGGATTCGAGGCAGCTGAGTCTATAGTGCTGGCTCTCGCCGGCATGCTGTTGAACCTTCTTTTGTATTCTGCCCTTCACCGTTTAGAAGGAAAAGTCTACAACAGAGCTTACCTAAGGCTAGGGTTTGATATCCTCTACGAGTTTTTATCCGGTAAACGCGGGGCAGTAAGGCAATTCTGGGACATCTGGGTGGTGTTTGCACTGCCATTTGCGTTATCTAAGAGGTATGTTTCACCAACCCATTTTTGGGCTTTCACTCTCCCAACTACCCTCACAGGGGCATTGTTAACTAGGCATATGTTAAACTGGAAAGGGGAGATGTAAAAAGGTGGAGAGCATGAAAAGCACACCAGGAACGGAGTTGAAAAACAGAGGTCGAGAGGTTTCCCTTTTTATACAGCTCAGGCATAACTCAGTCTTAATGTTCCTTGGAATGTTGTCCCTCGTAGGATATTACGCGATAACAATTGAGTTTTACGAGAGCAAAGAGAGTGATGCCTGATGAAATACCGTTCCTTAAAGTGTATTAGAAATACTTTGATCCTTTTATCATTAGCTCTTTCCATTGTTCCAATATGCAGGGGATTCAGGAATAACGATAAAACTCTAGCTGGTTTGGGATTGTTTGCCCTCTCCTTTTGGCTTGCTTGGTATGATCCAATAACGAAGGATATTTCAAAAAAGACTAACAGCATTCCAAAAACTCCTGGAGAGGTTTCAACAGATCTCATAACAACCGCGCTACTCGTCCTTGTTATACTCTATGCATTCCTTCTTAGTCCTTCTGGAAAAATATTTTTGGTCGGGTTAATTACTCTTGCTCTTTTGATAATACCGCTGAGTCATTTTTATGCAAAAATCTCTAGGCTGATGGATAGGCTCTCCAAAAAGTGTCAATATCTCCTACCCGGGATATTTACATTGACTGGAATAATAGCTCTTTTAATCTTCAGAAATCCCGGTGGAATGGCAACACTACTGGGTTTCTTGGCCTCTGCACTGATGATCTTAGAGTTTGAAAGGTACTCTCTCCAGATCAATGGATCAGATAAAAACCCAGTTACCAAAAGGTGGTGAGTATGAAGTCAACATCCGAATTGCCAATCTTGGGCGGTCTGCTCCTTTCATTTCCTTTGCTGGTGGTTATAGGTAGAGCCGATTTTCTATTTTCACTACCGAGGAATGACGTGGCTGGAATTGCAGCAGGGGCAGTATTTTCCCTGTTCGCTCTCCCGTTCTTTCTTCTCGGTTATTACCTCACAAAGAACCAGATAACCTCAAAGTACTGGTTCATCTTGATATGGGCGTCGTTTGGATTTTACCCCTTTATTTGGACGTCAAAGCTCCTATACTCCGTGCTGATATCGGTTTTAATGTTTTTGGGGCTAACACCTCCCGCAAGAACTCCCCAAGCAGAGGCATGGTACAGAAAACACAGAAACACTTTCGACTGGGTAATAGTCATTTTTTCCATCATCTCCCTCTTAGGTAGTGTTTCCCAGGCCAATTTACTCGTTGCTGGCCTTTTGCTGATAATCACCACGAGCTACTTCCTCCGGGACAAAATTCCACTCCTGTACTTAGTTTCATACACCACAGTCTGGACACTCGCGAACGTGAACGCTGATATAATCTCCACGCGGGAGGCAATATCCCTGCCCCTTGGGATAATATTCGGCATAGCGGTCTTCGTTATGGTCCACAGGGTTCATCAGACGCTAACAGAACTAGAAAGTTCCAAGGCGACATGATGGGGAGTAAAAGATGTTTCGGCAGACTATAGTCAGATCGAGTTTGTCCTAATTTATTTTACCTTTGCCACTATTGAAAACTCCAGGTGTTGCAAGCAGGAAAAGAGCACACGGGGTGTATAAACTCCAATTAAAAAATGCTAAAAAAGAGAGTTTAACTCATCTCCAGCATCCGCTCTATCGCCTTTCTCGCCTTCTCCGCTGTTTCCTTCGGCACTTCCACCCTGTATTTCATGTCCCTGAGCGACTCGTAGACGTGCTGGAGCGTTATTGCCTTCATCCCGATACAGGTTGCGTCCTCCCGCGCGGGGTGGAACTTTATGTTAGGATAAAGCTTCTGGAGGCGGTAAACCATCTCCCTCTCAGTGAAGACCACCCACTCGTTCCACTCTGGGGCTCTCTTAATCATACCGCCAGTTGAGACGATAATGTCGGCCTGCTCCTGAACCTCTGGCTCGCACTCCGGGTGAACCATGAGCTTGGCGTTCGGGTAGAGCTTACGCGCGCGCTCAACGTCCTCCAGCGTGAACTTTCTGTGAACATAGCAGTGGCCGTTCGGTGGAACCGGGATTATCTTCTTTCCGGTCATTTTGGCGACGTAGTGGCCGAGGTTCTTGTCCGGACCGAATATCACCACGTCGGAGTCGAGCTTGGAGACGACTTTCGCGGCGTTGGCCGAGGTAACGGTCACGTCCGCGAGGGCCTTAGTCTCGGCCGTGCTGTTGACGTAGAGAACGACCGGGGCGTCGGGGTACTCCTTCTTTGCCTCAAGGATGTGCTTTACGGTGAGCATGTTGGCCATCGCGCAGGTTGCCCCTCTCGCGGGTATGAGGACTGTTTTCTCCGGGTTTAGAATCTTCGCGGTCTCGGCCATGAAGTCAACGCCCGCGAAGACTATCACGTCGGCGTCGACGTTGACCGCTTTCCTCGCGAGCTCGAGGCTGTCGCCGAGGAAGTCGGCTATGTCCTGAACTTCGGGCAGCTGGTAGTTGTGAGCCATGATTATGGCATTTCTCTCTTTCTTCAAGCGGGTTATCTCCTCGATGAGCTTTTCCTTCTCCATTTTCCCACCTCTATATGTGGGGCATGGAAAAGAACGTTAAAAGGGTTTTTGGACACATTTGATTAAGGGGACAGCAAGTTGGCGATTTCCTCCTCGCTAACTTCCCTAACGAGGAGGCTTCGTACTCCAAGTAATCTTGCGTGATGAACCATTTTCTCGTCGTCCGTTATCAACAGGGCGTCCCTCACCATAGCCAGGGCCATAAAATAACAGCCAAAGCCGGCCGCACCGGTTTTGGATGCGACTTCAATTGCATCTTCGAAAAACTCTTCTTCTGGGAGAACTTCATAAGAGATGGAAAGGGACTCAAGAACCTGCGGAATCACCCTCTCGTGACAGTTTCTCTTCGTTTCTCTTCAAGACGCTGGCAACTTCGACGAGCCCGGCTTTGGGCAAAGCTACGTCGTGAGAATCGCACAGGTGTATTATCAGCTTCGATTTTCTATGGGTCTCGCTCTCCCTTTCAAAAATCTCCTTTGGAAGGCTCTTTCGCGGTTTCAGCAGGGCCTTTGCTATAACGCTCGTATCAAGAACCACTCTCATGATCCCCTCTCCGGATGGCGTTGATGCTCTCATCAACATCCTCACGCGCTTCCAGCTCAAGCTCGTCCACAAGGGGTCTGAAAACCTTCTTTCCTCTATGTAGAGCACGAGCTTCTTTGAGGGCAGCGAGAGGGGTTTTAGAGGTTTTATAACTCTCCCCTCATAAATTGCTTCTATAACCTTGGCATTGACTCCACCCACAGCATTATCAAATGAGGGCCTATCTAACGTTATAGCCTGCACTTCCAGTCGAAGAAGCTCGACCTCTCAAACTCCTTCTGCATAGCTGGAAAGTCCTCGCGGTAATGCGAACCCCTGCTCTCCTCCCTCTCCAGCGCGCACTCCAGAACGCCCCTGGCCAGGAGTTTGAGCCTTGGGTCCGCCTCAATACCCTTCACCTTCTTTAGGCCCTCCTTGAGCACCCTTGCGTTCCTGACTATGCCGGCATGCTCCCACAGGATTTCCCGGAGGGATTCAACGTCCCCTGTCTCGTACCCATGATAGGACGGCTCCTTTACCGCCCTAGCCTTTGGCCCCTCCCGTCCTACAGTCCTGGCCACTTCAAGACCAGAGACAACGCACTCAAGGAGCGAGTTGCTGGCGAGCCTGTTGGCCCCATGGAAGCCGTTGCTCGCGGCCTCACCTATCGCGTAGAGGTTCTTAATCCCTGTTCTATACCAGAGGTCAACTGAAATGCCTCCAACGGAGTAGTGGGCTATCGGTGCGACTGGAATCAAATCCTTTGAGGGATCTATTCTCTCCCTGACTAGGAAGGCGTAAATCTGCGGGAACCTCTTTTTGAAGTTCTCTATTCCAGTCGCATCGAGGAAAACGCGCTTTCCTTCCTGCATTTTCCTGTAAATTGCCCTAGCCACGATGTCCCTTGTGGAGAGCTCATTGACGAAGCGCTCTCCTTTCTCTGTTATGAGCTTCGCCCCGGCACCCCTCACGGCCTCGCTGATGAGCTTAACGCCCTCCTTCCCGATGAACCCCGTCGGGTGGAACTGGACGAACTCAAGGTCCCTAGCAAAAGCGCCCTTCATCACGGCGTCTCCAATGAGGGTTCCGAGGTTTGTAGGAGAGCCTGCGGTGTATTTGAAGAGACCAGTGAAGCCGCCGGAAGCGATAATCGTCGCGTCGAACTTCAGGAACTCTCCATTGACAAAAACGCCATAGGCCTTTCCGTGCTTAACCGCGAGCTCTTCGGCTTTTCCTTTAATGAAATTAACTCCCCTCTCCTTTGCGTGGAGGTAGAGTATCTTAGTGAGGTGCTTCCCGGTCTCGTTCTTTATCGTGAAGACCCTCGGGAAGGAGTGGCCCCCTTCAGTCTCGTTTGTCTCGAATTTAAGACCGAGTGAAATCAGAAAGTCATAGGCCTCGCTAGCCTTCGATATCACGTTCCAGACAATCTCTTCGTCGTTGAGGTACTTGCCGGCTTTTAGAGTGTCAACCACATGGACCTTGGGGGAATCGCCTTCCAGAATGGGAAGGGCAATTCCAGCCTGCGCAAGATAGGAGTTGGTGCTCTTTATCCCAGTATGGATGATGGTAACTTCGTGACCGCGCTCCGCCAGTGACAGCGCGGCCGTCAGTCCAGCAATGCCGCCACCGATGATTCCGACTGAGCTCATATGTCTCACCTGGTTTGAGTTTGGTTACTGGCTTAAAAACATCTTGGATGAGATGGAAATCAAACCCTCAAGCCGGAACTCAGAGAGTTTACAAACGTAAAGCTTTTAAACAAATGCATACATCCGGACATGGTGATTCCATACAGAGAAAAATCCTGATAGCACTCTCCTATGCTGCCCCAATACTTGCCGTCCTCACACTCCTCCTCATCGTGTGACAGAGTGACAAAGACTTTGGCTAAAAACTAAATATCATACAAACTTTTCCCTTTCTTCTTCCCTAACTTTGCCACATCTCCAGTTTCCCTCCCGAAAAAGTCAAATACTCCAAAGCTCATTTTGGTGCGGTGATGTCCATGATGAGTGAAGGCGAAATCGCAAGGAAGGCCCCCAGAAAGCTTGAAAGGGGGGAGGGAGAAACCGTTCGTTAGGGAGAGCTCGGAGGAGCTTTTGTTCGATGTGCTAAAGGAGGGTCTTTTCTGGGCCGCACTCGGCCGTCCGTCTGAGGTCATGCCGTTTTTGAGGGGCAAGCTTTTGGGCAACGGTTTCAGCCCGAAGGCGAAGGAAGAACTCCAGTGGCTGCTCGACCAGCTTGAGAGGTACTACGACCACGTCTCCAGGGCCGGAGTCGTCGAGGAGAAGCACCTGAGGGCAGTGAAATCTTTCTACCGCGACATAGTCGTTGTTCTGTCGATGGGGAGGGCTTAGCTTTTTAACCCCTCTCTCCAACTCTCTCCGGGATGATGAGGGAAGTTTCGTCCGAGCGGTGAGGAAACTCGCATGGGCTGACCACCCTCAACTCTTTTAAGAGCCCCCTCCGTTCCAAATCCGGGGAAGAAAATGGGCGAAAAAGAGGAGAGGCTTTCAAAGTTCATCTCCAGCCTGAAGATTCTAATCGAGATGGAGAGAAAGGCCGAGGTAGAGGCCATGAAGCTTGAGATGAGGCGCCTCAGTGGTAGGGAGAGAGAAAAAGTCGGGAGGGCTGTTCTCGGCCTCAACGGGAAGGTAATCGGCGAGGAACTCGGCTATTTTCTCGTTAGGTACGGAAGAGATAGGGAGATAAAGACGGAGATAAGCGTAGGTGACCTCGTCGTTATAAGCAAACGCGACCCGCTCAAGAGCGACCTCGTGGGAACCGTTGTGGAAAAGGGGAAACGCTTCCTCACGGTTGCCCTCGAAACGGTTCCAGAGTGGGCGCTTAAGGGCGTCAGGATTGACCTCTATGCCAACGACATAACCTTCAAGCGCTGGATGGAGAATCTCGACAGCCTCAGGGAGAGCGGGAGGAGAGCCCTTGAGCTTTACCTCGGCCTAATGGAGCCGGAGGAGAGCGAATTTGTTGAGTTCCAGCCCTTTGACGAGAGCCTGAACGCGAGCCAGAGAAGGGCCATATCGAAGGCCCTTGGAAGTAAAGATTTCTTCCTCGTCCACGGACCGTTCGGAACAGGAAAGACGAGAACCCTGGTGGAGCTGATAAGGCAAGAAGTTGAGAGAGGGCATAAGGTTCTCGCAACTGCCGAGAGCAACGTGGCAGTTGACAATATCGTCGAGAGGCTGGTGGATTCAGGGCTTAAGGTAGTCAGGGTCGGCCACCCGAGCAGGGTCTCCAAGGCCCTTCATGAGACGACGTTAGCTTATCTCATTACTCAGCACGACCTCTACGCCGAGCTTAGGGAGCTCAGGGTTATCGGCGAGAACCTCAAGGATAAGAGGGACACCTTCACAAAGCCCGCCCCAAAATACAGAAGGGGCCTGAGCGACGGGGAGATTCTGAGGCTGGCAAATAAAGGCATCGGAACGAGGGGAGTTCCAGCGAGGCTCATCAGGGAGATGGCAGAGTGGATTAAGATAAACCGGCAGGTTCAGAAGACCGTCGACGACGCTAAGAAGCTTGAAGAAAGAATATCAAGGGAAATAACTAAGGAAGCGGACGTCGTGTTCACCACCAACGCCTCTTCCGGCCTGGACGTCGTGGATTACGGGGAATACGACGTGGCTGTGATAGATGAGGCCACTCAGGCAACGATTCCAAGCGTCCTCATCCCGATAAACAGGGCGAAGCGCTTCGTGCTGGCGGGAGACCACAGACAGCTACCGCCGACGATACTGAGCGAGAAGGCCAAAGAGCTGTCAAAGACGCTCTTCGAGGGCCTCATCGAACGCTATCCGGAGAAGAGTGAAATGCTCAGGGTCCAGTACAGGATGAACGAAAAACTGATGGAGTTCCCGAGTAGGGAGTTCTACGATGGAAAAATAGAAGCCCATGAGAGCGTAAGGAACATTACGCTGGCGAATCTTGGGGTTAGTGAGCCCGAGTTCGGAAACTTCTGGGACGAAGCCCTTAAGCCCGAAAACGTGCTGGTCTTCATTGACACCTCAAAGATGGAAGATCGCCTCGAGAGGCAGAGGCACGGTAGTGACAGCAGGGAGAACCCACTTGAGGCGAAGCTAGTCTCTGAATCCACTGAGAAGCTCCTCGAAATGGGCGTGAACCCCGACTGGATAGGTGTAATCACTCCCTACGACGACCAGAGGGACTTGATAAGCTCTATGGGTGAAGAAGGGGTCGAGGTCAAAACGGTCGACGGTTACCAGGGGAGGGAGAAGGAAGTTATCATACTCTCCTTTGTCCGCTCCAACAAAAGGGAGGAGCTTGGCTTTCTGAAGGATTTAAGGAGGCTGAACGTGTCCCTCACGAGGGCAAGGAGAAAGCTTATAGCCGTTGGGGATTCGTCCACGCTCTCGAACCATCCAACTTACAGGAGGTTTATAGAGTTCGTGAACTCAGAGGGGAAGATAATTAGAGCTGAGGAGTTAGAAAATGTGCAAGGATAGACAACCTATCAGAAAGATGCAGAAGAAACACGATTAACATCAGGCATAAGTGATATCTCCAAAAAACTTTTGAATATACCACAACAAAAATGGGTAGAAACGTGTCTCACTTCCAAAACATAGAAAAGAGCGGAAAGCACAGAAAAAGAACATAAACGAGCAAACCCCTCTGATCAAAAGGCAACGAAACTCCAACTCTGGTTGATATGCATTCGCCGGCGAACTGGAACTTCAAATGCCAAATAGCGGGAGCATAGCGGCATTAGAGAAACATAGAGAACTCGAAAAGTTTATATCCTCAATGTCCAAAAAGGTTAATAGAATTATAAAAGTAAGCTCAACACAGTACTTAATCGGTAGTGTGAAGGTGATCCCTATGCCCAAGTATGTGGTTGAACGTGTGAAAACCGGGATTCCCGGTCTAGATGATCTCCTTAACGGAGGTTTTCCCAAGGGCACTACTGTACTAGTGACTGGTCCCACCGGTACTGGAAAGACCACTTTTGCCGTCCAGTTTGTCTACCGCGGTGCCGAGCTCTACGATGAACCGGGCGTGATAGTCACCCTTGAGGAGAGGGCCCAGGATCTCAGGCGCGAGATGCTCAGCTTTGGATGGGACCTTGAAAAATATGAGCGCGAGGGTAAAATTGCTATAGTAGATGGGGTAAGTTCAATCGTGGGGTTACCCTCTGAGGAAAAGTTTGCTCTGGAAGACGGCCTAAACGTTGAAGGTTTTCTTAGGTATGTGTACAGGGTGGTCAAAAGCATAAACGCAAAGCGTCTAGTTGTCGACTCAATTCCATCGATAGCCATACGCCTCAAGGAGGAGAATGACATAAGGGAGGTTCTCCTCAGGCTCAACACGATACTCCTCGAAATGGGTGTAACCTCAATCCTGACGACTGAGGCAGAGGATCCAAAGAGCGGCAAGATAAGCAAGTACGGTGTCGAAGAGTTTGTTTCGAGGGGCGTCATCCTTCTCGACTTGATAGAGAAGGACGTTGAGCTGAAGAGGTACCTCCTCATAAGGAAAATGAGGGAGACAAAGCATGCTATGAAAAAATACCCCTTTGAGATAACGGAGGATGGAATAACAGTCTATCCAAGCGGAGAAATCTACTGAACGCGGTGATAAAGCGTGCAGATTGAGAGAGTCTCCACAGGCATCATTGATTCCCTTATCCAGGGGGGGATCCCCTCCGGGAGTGTGGTTCTCGTTATAGGTGACCCCAAATCGGGCAAGACGACTTTTCAGACCCAGTTCCTTTACAACCAGGTTGTGATGGGTGGGATTCCAGGCCTAGCGATCCTTGTGGACATGCCCAAAAAGGAGTTCCTAAACTTTTCGAAAGATTTTGGGTGGGACTTCTCACCTGTTCTCGATGAGTTCCTCTACCTTGTGGATGCATACTCCCACAGGATAAAGAGCGCCCCCAAGTTCTCCTTCTCTGAGGATGTCATAATAGACGCCTCCAACCCATTCCAGATATCCAAGTTCATCCGCGACACCACGACGGGGCTTGTCTCAAGCGGACACAGCGGCCAGCTCGTGGGGATAATAACCTCAATAACGCCCCTCTTCTTTGAGAGCAACATCGTGGACATATACAAGTTCCTTGAGGAACTCAAAGACATCGCCCACAGGTACAACCAGGTGTGGCTCATAGAGGTCAACAGCGGAATCGAGAGGGCCCAAGTTGAGAACACCGTGAAGGCAATAGTTGACGGCATCGTTGAGATGAGAATGTTCGAAGAGGGGAGAACCCTCAGGCGCTACATACGTGTCTATGGCATGAGACGCACAGCGCACTCACTCTCCTGGTTCCCCTACGAGATAACCCCCACAGGGATAGTACTCAGGGGATGAACGTTCGGAATCCAAATTCCCAGTTCCAAAAAATTTTTAAGCGTTTTTCAGTTACTATAGCTAATGATGAGAAAAGCACACTTTCCACTGGTACTAATCAGCATGGCCCTACTCTCCGCAATACTCCTGATGCAGAGCCACCCAGAGGAAGGACAGGGGACTTTCGAAGGCGTGTGCGTCAGAAGTTCCAGCACGTACTCCCTCCTCTTCAACGGGTCAAAGCTCCTTTTTCTCCCAGAAAAGCTCGATATTGGCACAGCATACAGAGTAACCGGACTCATAAAGAAAGATGAAAACGGACTAAAGGTCTCTGGGAGATTTAAAGTGAAACCCCTAAAAGGGCCTACTGGATGGATGGAAGCCATCAACGGCTCCTACTGGGAAAGGGGGAGCGGTGCATACCTACTGACTCCGGCGTGGGTTAAACTGGCGAGAGAAATAAACGTGGAGAAGGGAAGCAGCATCTTAATCTGGGGAGTCCAGTACGGTTCAGCGTTTTATCCCTCCGATTATGTTGTCATCTCCAGACCCACAGGGATGTTCCGAGACGGCTTTCCAGTGCTCGTTAGGGGTGTCATCCTGGAGAGCTCCAAAGAGACCGTTCTGTGGGACGGGGGGAGGAGGATTTACCTCCATCTTCAGTATGGGGAAAAGCTCACTCCGGGAAGTACCGTTTGGGTTCTCGGAAGGGCCAGGGTTTCATACAGACTTGAACTCTACGTTGATTCCATGGAGGATGTCAGATACCTTGGAATGCCCAGGACAGTCAAAGGAAAAGCCCCCCAGACAGGAGAGCTCGTTAACATGAGCTGTATCGTAACTGGGGTGCTGAGGACTGGGCTCAGGCTCAACTGCACGGACTTCAAGTTGAAAGGATTCCAGGCCAGAGCGGGGGACAGGGTCAGCTTTATTGCGATCCGAGATGGGACTGGCCTGCGATGCATTAACTGCACTGTCTCCACTCCTCGGGAGTTTCTTCTGAACTCCATATGCAACTTCAGCGAGGGCAATTTTGCAAGGATTTCCGGGAAAGTGGAGTGGATGAAAAGGTACAGGAGCGGCTTCGGAATAGCCAACATGAGCAACGGGAAATGCTGGGTTCTGTTGAAGCTCCCGAAATCGCTGGGCGTGGACGTTGAGGGGGGAGAGAACATCACAGCCTACGGAGGGTTCACCCTCTACAGAGGGGAACCGGCTTTCAGCGTTGAGTCGGGGGATGACGTTTGTTCCGGGAGATGCTGAAGGGTCTCCTCATGGGCACCCTAACCGGGATGACCCCGGGAATACATGTTAACACCCTCGCGGAGCTGGGGGTAACCTCATCTTTTCCCGCGCTGTTCGCCATGGGGCTCACGCATACGTTCCTGGATGCCATACCCGCCGCGTTCATGGGGGTTCCCGACGACGGGTCCGCACTCTCGCTCCTGCCCGCCCATCGGCTCATCCTACAAGGTAAAGGCAGGGAGGTTGTAGAGGTCGCGATGTGGGCGAGCTTCCTGGCGGTGGTTTTCTCGATCCCCCTCTCGTACGTATACCGAGTAATAGCTCCAATGTACCGACCGGAGTTCGGGGTCGCTGCGGTGGTGCTTCTAGCCGCAATCTTGATACTGGGAGAAAAGAAAGGAAAGAGGACAAAAGCCCTCGCGATTTTCCTGGTTTCAGGGATACTTGGGTTCGCAGTTTTCCACAATGGGAGCCTGAATGAACCCTTTTACCATCTGTTCACGGGACTCTTTGGAATACCAGTTCTCATAACCGCCTCCAGTTCCTCCCCACCATCACAGAAAAAAGGATACGGCTCCGTATTCCCCGTGGACATTTGGAGATTCTCATTTATCGGGACGATCCTAGGGATGGTGGCGTCGCTCGTCCCCACGATGACGGCTTCAATGGCGGCCTCCCTGGCAGTTTCAGCTTCCGAAGGAGAGAGGCCGTTCCTGGCAGTCGTTTACTCGGTTAACACTTCCAACTTCCTCTTTGGGGTGATCAACTACCACCTCACAGGTAGGACAAGGAATGGTGTGGCCGTTGCCATGAAAGCGGCAGGTATAGACGCCGTATCAACCCCCGAAATTCTGTTAATGGGCGTATTAGTCGGGGTTCTTGCTATGATGGTAGGTTTTGTCGCGGGAGAAGGGATGGTACGGGCGTTGAGTAAGGTAAACTACAGGGTTCTCAACGCCACCACCTTCGTCCTCCTCTTAGCACTCTCCATGAAGTTCGATGGAATTTATGGCCTCTGGGTCATTCTAGCCGCTGCGGGTATAGGTTACACCGCTCAGGAGTGGGGTGTAAGGAGAACGAGCTGCATGGGGGTTCTAATGCTTCCAATAATATTTGAGGGCATTGTTCCAGCACTGTGAGGAAAGAAGAGACTAATGAAAGGAGGAACGGAGCTCAGGAGCCCTGCTCCTTAACTATGCGCTGGAACTCAGAATAATCCGTAACTATCCTCTTGCCATCAAGAGTCTCAAAGTAAACCTTCTTTATCTTAATGGGCCTGGCCCCCGTGTACTTCATCTCGGGCGGGTCGTACGAGCCCGGCTCAACGACCTCGTCCTCGATAACGTACGTATCTAGGTCGGGCTGGCCGATATATTTCCAAACCTCATAGAAAACCTCCGGGTCGAGGTGAATCTCCCCCTCAATTTCCGTCCAGTCTGCCCCAATGTCTTCCAGAAACTCCTTGACCACGTCGAAGTGCATAGAATCACCCCTCATTATGTTGGGACTCGAAGGTTAAATACCTATCGCTATGTAGTTTTGAAATAGTTGAAAGCTATACCTTATCTTGCCGGACCTCCAAGCCGGACAACCTTTTAAACCCCCTAACCTAACCGGTCCGGTGGTGAGAATGGCGAAGATAATAGTCGACGCCCAGGCCGCGAGGGCCATAGGGAAGGGCGCGATGATAGTCTTCAAAAAAGGCGTGGTGAGAACGGAGGGCGAGATAACCCCCGGGGATATCGCCGAAGTTTACACGCGAGGGGGCAAGTTCCTGGGGAAAGGCTTCATCAATCCAAACTCCAACATAATGGTCAGGCTGATAACCCAGGACGAGAAGACAGAGGTGAACAAGGAGCTCTTCCACGAGAGGATACGAAAGGCCAACGAATACCGTAAGAAGGTTCTCGGCTACGATAAAGCCTATCGCATGGTCTACGGTGAGGCTGACTACCTTCCTGGCCTCATAGTGGACCGCTTCAACGAGATAGCCTCCCTTCAGATTTCCAGCGTTGGAATGGAGAGGTTCAAGCTCGACGTCGCGGAGGCCATAATGGAGGCCGAACCTGAGATAGAGACCGTCTTTGAGAAGAACACCGGCAGGAGCAGGAGAAGGGAGGGCCTCCCTGAGGTTGAGCGCGTCCTCCTCGGAAAGGAGAAGTACCGAACGATAATTAAGGAGGGCAAGGCGAGGTTCCTCGTGGACATGCGCGGTCAGAAAACGGGCTTCTTCCTCGACCAGAGGGAGAACAGGATAGCCCTCGAGAAGTACGTCAAGCCGGGCATGAGGGTTTTAGACGTCTTCACATACACCGGCGGCTTTGCAATCCACGCCGCGGTCGCAGGGGCAGATGAGGTAGTCACCGTCGACAAGTCCCCCTGGGCCATCGACATGGTGAGGGAGAACGCGAAGCTGAACGGCGTGGGGGACCGGATGAAGTACATTGTAGGCTCGGCCTTCCCGGTCATGGAAGAGATGATAAAGGAGGGGGAGAAGTTCGACATCGTCATCCTCGATCCCCCTGCCTTCGTCCAGCACGAAAAGGACCTCAAGAGGGGTTTAAGAGCATACTTCAACGTGAACTACGCCGGCCTTCAGCTCGTAAAGGAAGGTGGAATACTCGTTACGGCGTCCTGCTCCCAGCACGTTGATATGCAGGCCTTCAAGGACATGGTGATTGCAGCTGCCGCCAAAGCTGGCAAGTTCCTGAAGCTCCTGGAACCCTACAGAACCCAGGCGCCGGACCACCCGATACTCATGGCTTCAAAAGATACGGAATATCTCAAGGCCCTCTTCCTCTACGTGGAGGACATGAAATAATGGTTTATGCGTTGGGACGATGAGGAGAATGCACCTCCACTGAACCCGGCAGTTCGTGATGAGAAAAAGGGTCTGAGTCCCTAAATGTCTAAAATCAGGCTGTGCCTCCACCGTGTTCCCACTTTAAATTTAATGTCTCTGATGGAGTAGCCAAGCTCTTCCCCCTTTTCCACTATGGCCCTTATCAGTGGCTCCTTGTCTGGGAGGAAGAGGGCAACTTTCCCTTTTGGGTTCAGGTAGTCGATAGACTCTTCAATCAACCTCACGGAAAACGCTTCGCCGTACTTTCCTCCACCCACGCCTTCCCTCTCGGTCAAAACACCCCTCGTCGGGGCCTCGTAGTAGGGAGGTGCAGAGAAAATGACGTCAAACCTCTCACCTTCAGACATGACACCTCTGATGATTCCACCGTTGCTCTTGATGAGTCTAACCTTTGCCCCGTTCCTCTCGATATTCCTCCTGGCGTATTCAAAGAGCTCCTCGTCGAGCTCCGTCGCGGTGACGTCGCAGTTGAAGAGCTTCTCCGCCATGAGGGCCATCATCGCAGTGTGCCCGGTTCCAATTTCAAGGACGTTCTCTCCTCCACTAAGAAAAGTCTTCAGGAAAAGGTAACGAGAGACCGGGGTTGTGACGAGGCCTTTTGGGTGATACTCTATATCCAGCCCGAAGACGGCCTTGGCTATAGTCCTGTTGTAGAGCATCCTCGCTTTCCTGTTCGAGAAGTCGAGTCTTCCCCGTTCGTCGAGGTATTTCCCCAGCTCAGGAAAGAGCTTGACGGCCTCTTTAACTGGCAGTCCGAGCTTTCCGTCCTTCCATGTCGACATGGAAAAAGTTGAGAGAGGGGTTTAAAAGCTCACCCCTTGGGGTTCACCAAGCACCCCATAAAGAGCACCGTCTCGGTTTCTCTGTCGTAGATGAAGAAGATGAGCGGGGGTTTGCATCGAAGACCTTAGGCTTCTCCCCAGAGGGAGGGGCCGCGGCGGATATTACGACGGCAGTCGCCGCGGCAGCCTCGGTTCCGTTCTCGGCCACGCTGATGAAGCTCTTATGGACAACCTGGCTCACGGCTAGAGGCTCATCGGAGACTCCAGAGAGATCAGCATCGGTGAAGGCGCTCTTCATTCCATGTCCATAAGAACGTCCCTGAGTTTGTACGATGCCTCGAACTGGAATTTAAGAATCGTCACAGCTACTTTCTCCAGCTTGAGGCTTCTAACAACCCCATCAAGGAACCGAGGTGTCAGGTTCGCTTCCAGTTCCCCAAGACCGTTCATCTTCTTTGGCAGGATGATCCCATGGAGAGCCTCTCTCCTTCGTAGGGCATCTCAAGGGTCTGGAAGGAGTTCCTCTCAGCGTAGTCGAAGAGGTCAACCCCTTCATGAACGGAACTACAACCCCCCTCACGTCGGGGAGGAAGAAGGTGTCGTTGTGGGTCGCAGAGGGGTCAAAGCGGTGGCTCCAGTTGGCCTTGAAGTAGATCGCATTGGTCAGGACGAGCCTCGTGTCAGGGCTTAACCCGCTGACAAGGTTATTAATCCTGCCGTTGGTCTTCTCCTCGGCCCAGCGGTTTATCTTGTTCTCCGCCTCTCCAGGGTTGCTCCGAAAATCAACGATGTGAAGTTCCCCAAGGTAATATGTCTCTATCCTCTCAACGCAATCTTTTTTGATCGGATAACCTCCTGAACCCAGAGGGCGTTGGCCGTGGAGAGAACGTGGGGTGTATCGTTTGAGGTAAGGGGCAGGAGGAGAGAGCGGGAAGCCGTTGAGCCTAAGGCTCTCGTTTTCGGGAAGGTGGAGGACGCCCGCCATCTCCTCTGCCCTCGTGCCTCTTGCCCCCCCTCATAGACCATCGCCAGGCGGTTTCGATGCTAAAGGACGAGAAGAAGATGCTGGTCTCGTTCTTCGCCAGCTCACGGTATAGGTCGAGGGTGAAGGCGTTTATTGAACTGTTTATAGAAGTCGCCCGGTTTTCGGCTTCATGCCTCTCGTATCCAGATGTGCCGGAGGTATAAGAATTCTAGGGGGGGATGATACGCAACCGCTACCCAAAATAATGACTGAAAGGAGAAGCACAGAGATTACCTAAGTGCCGGAGATCACTCTTTTTGAGGGAAGAAACTCCAAAGAAGAAGGGAAAGTCAGAGAAGCGCCAGAGCTGCCATGACCTTCGCGTCATCCACCATGTTGTCTATCTTGGCGTACTCGTTGGGCTGGTGAGCCATCTCGTCCAGTGTGGCCCAGACCACCGCCGGAATTCCAAGTCTCCGGAAGAAGGCCGCGAATGTTCCGCCGCCTATTCCTCCAACTACTGCCTCTTTGCCCCTCAGTTTCTTCAGTGCTTTCCTCAGGAGAACCACTATCTCGCTGTTCGGATCCGTTGGAGGAGCGGCATCGCCACGCTGGAGAATCTCAACCTCTACCTCAGGCAGGACCTTACCGTCGAGTTCCTTCTTATGTCTCTCCTTGACTTCCTCAGCAAGAGCGCTCACGTCGTTCAACACATCATCGAGGCTGTACTCCGGAAGGACACGGCAGTCGAAGACGATCTCGTGTTCACCTGGCGCTATGTTCGGGCTGTCTGCGGGATTTCTGACCATGGTCGGCTCGAAGGTGCTCTCCGGCGGGTCGAAGAGTTCATCTTTCTCTCCGTACTTCTCGTGGAGGAGTTTGTCGAGGTGGTAGGCCAGGTCGAGGGCAACCCTATGGGCGTTCAATCCCTTGTCGGGCATGCTCGCGTGGACCTGCCTCCCCCTAACCTTCAGCTTAAACCAGAGGATGCTCTTCTCCGCAACCTCGATGAATGTGCCCTCTTCATTTCCGCCGTCGGGAACCAAGACGAGGTCGTCCTTCCTGAATAGCTCTGGATGGTTCTTTACAAGCCACTCAACACCGTAGTGGCTTCCGGTCTCCTCATCGCTGACGAAGGCCAGGATTACCGTCCTCTTCGGTCTTATTCCGAGGTTCATCATGGCCTTAACAGCGTAGAGAGAGGCAACGAGGCTCTGTCCGTTGTCCTCGCTTCCCCTGCCGTAGACCTTTCCGTCCCTGACAAGGGGCTTGAAAGGCTCGGTAACCGTCCACTTGCTCAGGTCTCCGGGCGGGACGACGTCCATGTGAGTTAGAATCCAGAGGCGCGGGCTCTTATCCCCCTCCTGGCCGTGGTAGTACGCCAGGATACTCGGCCTCACACCGTTCTTTGCCCTCTCGTCAGGAGCTTCGTAGACCTCAACCTTGTCGAAGGGCCAGTCCTTTATTATCTCAAGCAGCTTCTGCGCCTTGTCGTATTCACCTTCGTGGCCATAGTCCGGACTTATCGCGGGGATTTTGATGAGTTCGGAGAGGGTTTCCACCATCTCGTCCCTGAGCCCTTCAACTTCCTTTGTAACAGTTTCAAGTTCAACCATTAGGATCACCGAATAAGCATCAACACAAGAGCTTAAACCTTTTGCGGGCAACCTTTTATATACTCCCCCCCTACTTATCCCGTCCGCAGAAGGGAAGGAGGTGTGTTGGTTTGATAGAGATAACCTTCCTCGGGAGCGGGGGCGGGCGATTCATCACAATAACGCAGTTCCGCTCCACGGGGGGATTCCACATAGCGGCGAGCAAGAACATCCATGTTGACCCAGGACCGGGAGCACTTATCAGGAGCTGGCGCTACAAGCTCGACCCGCGAAAGCTCGACGCGATATTCGTTTCCCACAGGCACGTCGACCACTGCAACGACCTTGAGATAATGGTCGAGGCCATGACGGGGGGGGCACTGAAAAAGAGGGGCTCGCTGATAGCCTCAAAGAGTGTTGTCTACGGCGACGAAAATCACACGCCGGCGATAAGCAAATACCACCTAGACGTTCTTGAGAGCGTTCACATCCCCGAACCGGGCAGTAAGATACCGGTTGGAGAGGAGGAGCTCCTGATAACCCCGTGCCAGCACTCGGATCCAACAACCATAGGATTCAAGATGAAGACCAAACTCGGTGATATATCATACATCCCAGACACGGCATATTTCGAGGACCTCATCCGCTGGCACGACGGGGCGAGGATTCTGATAGCGGCGATAACGCGGCCAAGGGACATGGGGATTCCGTACCACCTGAGCACCGACGACGCCGTTGAGCTCCTGAAGGGTATGAAAAAGAAGCCCGAAGTTCTGGTGCTCAACCACATAGGGATGAAGATGCACTTCGCCAACCCGTACAAGGAGGCAAAGTACATAGAGACGGTGACCGGTGTGAAGACCTACGTCGCCAAAGAGGGCTTTAAGGTAATGGTGGACAAAAAGGAGATAGCGGTGAGAACGCTGAGACCCGCTAGGTTCGTCTGACCTTTTTCATTTCCCCCACAATTTTCAAGACGGTTCTGAAGGCCATCTCAAACAGCTCGTCCCTCCTCCTCTCCGTCGGTCCCTCGACGACGACCCTTATCTTCGGTTCGGTTCCACTGGGTCTCACCAAAACCCAAGAGCCGTCCGTGAGGTTGAAGCGGAAACCTGAGATCGTGAGAATTTCCTTTATCTCGTTTTTCAGCTTCTCTTCAAGGATTTTCCCGGATCTCTTAATGACTTCCTCCTTAAGCTTGTCAGGGCACGGGACGTTCTTCTTTTTGAGGTAGTACGTTGGAATTTCCTTCACGAGCTCATTGAGGGGCCCTCTCTCGTCTATGAGCTTTATAAGCAGGCCCATCGTCACGAAGCTGTCAATCCAGGGGCCGAACTTCGGGTGAACGAACTTCCAGGGTTCTGCGGCGAAGATTGCGTTGTACTTCTTTATCCCATCGTGAGGCTGACCGAGCGGGACACGGTAAACCTTCCCCCCCTCTCCCTCGACGACGCTGTCTATCCTTGAGCCCGTGTTAATCGAGGTGACAACGACACCCCCGCCGTGCTCCTCAACGTAGAGCTTGGCGAAGAGCGCTATTAGAGTGTCCTCATCGACGTAGTTTCCCCTCTCATCGAAGACCGCTATCCTATCAGCATCCCCGTCCTGAGCTACCGCCAGATCAACGCCCAGCTCCCTCACCAGCTTCCCAAGGTAGGCAATGTTCTCGTAGCGGGGCTCTGGCTTCCTGCCCGGAAAGTGACCATCAACGTGAGAGTTGACGCTGAAGACTTTAGCCCCCATCTCCCGGAGAAGGTACGGGGCAAGCACGCTGCCGCTCCCGTTGGCACCGTCGTAAAGCACTTTAAGGCTGGTTTCATGGTTCACGAAGTCGAGAACTGCATCTATGTAGTTGGGGATAACCTCCACGGTCTTGACGGGTTTTATCTCATCCCACCTGGCTCTCTTGAAGTCCCCGGAGGAAACTACCTTCTCAAGCTCCCCCTCCTGCTCGACGTAGAACTCGGTTCCGTCACCGTTGAAGACCTTTATGCCGTTGTCCATTGGGGGATTATGGGAAGCGGTTATCATAACCCCCGCATTGGCAAGCTCCTTAGTGACCCACGCCAGGGTGGGAGTTGGTATTAGATCAGCATCGAGAACCTCCATTCCGGTACTCAGAAGGCCGGATATTATGGCGCTTTTCAGCATAACGCTCGAAGTCCTGCCGTCCCTCGCGACGAGGGCCTTTCCGCTTCTGTAGGTTCCGATTGCCATGCCCACTTTCATGGCCAGCTCGGGGGTGACCTTTTCCCAGAGGGTGCCGCGAATGCCCGCGGTTCCGAAGAGCTTCATACCACCACCATAGGGAGTTGAGCGGTCCCTTAAATACCTTTAGCGTATACCGGCAGTCCTCTGTAGTTCACGAGCTTCATCCCCCGCGGCATGGTGTCGCCGGCCAGCGGCAGAATGAAAAGGGGTAGTTTGAGCCTGTCACTTAAGGAGATGATTGGCACTAATATCTCAGGTGTAGGCCTAACCGCGTAGAGCGCAACGGCGCCCCTATAAAGTTCCCGCCTCGGGTTGAAGATGTCATCCTGGAATGCATCTATTCCCGCTCTTATGGCGGCTCTGACGGATTCCTCGTTCCAGTCCACGGCGAGCACGTCAAAACCGAGCTCCTTCAGTCTAAGGGCGACCTTGAACTGGAAGCCGATTCCAAGCTCAACTATTTTTCCCTTTGGAACTTTACTGGATATGAAGTCCGCGAAGTCCTCAACAGGCATGTGAAAAAAATAGTAAGGGGGCTTAAAAAGCTTCAGAAGATTGCCTTTCCGGTTCCCTTGTCGAAGACGTGAACCTTCTTCATGTCGAAGACGACATCCACCTCCTGCCCCTCCTGAACCCTCGACTCCGCAGGGAACTTGCCAGTGAAGGTTATACCCCCCACGCTCAGGTGCACGACCTTCTCCCCACCGAGGTTCTCGACAATCTCCACCATCGCCATGACCATGTTCTCCCCCGGAACCTTCACCTGGGCGAAGAGGGCGTCATAAACGTCCTCCGGCCTAATGCCAAAGATGACTTCCCTGCCGACGAGGTTCTTCTCTTGAAGGACTTCAAACTGGTCCGGCAGGAATTTAAGCTTGAACTCCCCGAAGTCGGCAAAACCATCCTCCGTAACGGTCGCATCCATGAAATTCATGGGCGGTGAGCCTATGAAGCCAGCAACGAAAGTGTTCGCAGGCTTATCATAAACCTCGTTTGGCGTGCCAACCTGCTGGAGCTCACCGTAGTTAATAACCGCAATCCTGTCACCCATCGTCATGGCCTCAACCTGGTCATGGGTGACGTAAATGGTCGTAACCCCAAGCTGTCTCTGGAGCTTCCTCAGCTCGGCGCGCATTTTAACCCTGAGTTTGGCGTCGAGGTTTGAGAGCGGCTCGTCCATGAGGAAGACCTGGGGTTTTCTCACAATAGCCCTACCAAGGGCCACACGCTGCCTCTGGCCACCGGAGAGTTCCCGGGGCTTTCTTTTCAGGAGTTCGCTGAGGCCGAGCATTTCCGCGACTTCCCTCACGCGCTTGTCAATTTCATCCTTTGGAACCTTCCTGAGCTTAAGTGGGAAGGCTATGTTGTCGTAGACAGTCATATGGGGATAGAGAGCGTAGCTCTGGAAGACCATTGCAATGTCCCTATCCTTGGGCGGGACGAAGACACCGTTCTCCGGATCAGCGACGAGGGTCTCCCCAACGTATATTTGGCCCTTAGTTGGTTCTTCTAATCCTGCTATCATTCTCAGTGTTGTCGTCTTTCCGCAGCCACTCGGCCCGAGGAGTATCATAAATTTCCCGTCCTTTATGTGGAGGTTCATGTCCTTAACCGCAGCTACCTCGCCAAACTTCTTCCACACGCTAATGAGTTTAACCTCAGCCATTAAAACACCCCCAAATTTAAAATGAAGAGGGCTTACGCCCTCACCTCTTCCTTCTGAGTAGGAGCGGCACTATCGCGAGCCCAAGTATGGCTGCGGGACCGCAGATGTGGTGTCCTCCTTTGCTGCTGCTTGAGGTGGTCGTGGTTGTTGTGGTTGTAGTCGGCTGGGAGGAGCTGGTGGTAGTAGTTGTGGTGGTTGGTCCGCTGCCGCTTCCACCACTTCCGGGTGATGTAGTAGTGGTCGTGGTAGTTGTTGTGGTAGTAGTTGTAGTAGTCGTCGAGGTCGTTGAAGTGGTTGAAGTAGTGGTGCTGCCCGTTGAGGTCGTTGATGTCGTGCTCGTGGTGGTTCCTCCGCCAGTGCCCTTGATGAGGGGTATCATGAGAACCGTAGCCCTGTGACCGTTCTTCGCGTCATATGAGCTAAGCTGTTGTTCTTGGGTAGGCTTGAATCCAGGTGGAACTAGTTCGTCAATGACTCTCGGCTGGACACCGGCAATGATGGCGTCAGTATCTCCACCTCCAAGTTTCCACTGTGACGCGTTAACTGCAACATCACGCCATTTATCCGGACCGTAGCCATCCTGTGAGCCAACTAGCACAGCTCCCCATAGCCCGTATGTCGTGTTTATCTGAATATACTCCTTCGGAACCTTGACAATGATGGCATTCTCAGTTGGATCTGCCGAAATCTTCATCTCGCCCTTTATTACCGTGCCGTTTGGAAGAACGATTAGGTTACCGTAGTCCCAGCCGGCGATCCTGAGTGCGACGTCCCAGGGGTGATTGGGGTCGAGGTTAACGTTGCTTCCAGGTCCGTCTGGATATATCTTTATCGCTGAGGTATTGCCTCCCTTCTTAAAGTCAAAGTAGGCCTCGATTATCTGCAGGCTGAAACCGTTGGGTCCATTCCACGGGTTGCCTCCAAGGTTCCTGAAATAGAATTCCAGTGTCCAGTACTGTTTGCCTTCTCTCATCACGAACTTTGTCAGGTCGAAGACTCCGGGTTTAAATACCGGGTCAGTTGGGTACGTGTAGTTTCCTGGACCATGATCGTCCCCCACCGGATCATTAACGACTATCGCGGGTGGAATCATGGGTATCATGTCAACCGTGGCTAGTTCGCTCTTGTTTGCATTGTACGAGCTGAGCTGCTGTTCCTGAGTTGGTGTGAATCCAGGCGGAACCAAAAGATCCATAACCCTCGGGGCGACTCCAGCAATTATTGCGTTTGGATCTCCCCCACCGATCCTCCACTGCTCGGCCTTGACTGCAACATCACGCCAGTGATCTATTCCGTAACCGTCCTGAGAGCCAACAAGAACGGCCCCGTATAGGCCGTAGCTCATGTTAAGCTTCATATACTTCCTTGGCATCGTCACTATAATGGCGTTCTTCGTGGGGTCAACTGAAACGTTGAGGGCGTTCTGTATCTTTGTTCCATTGGGCAGTACTATGTAGTCAGCCCACCCCTGAACTCTTATTGCTACGTCCCAGGGGTGATTGGGGTCGAGTTTGACGTTTGATCCTGGCCCGTTTTGGTATATCTTTATCGCTGAGGTATTGCCTCCCTTCTTGAAGTCAAAGTAGGCCTCAATCATCTGCAGGCTGAAACCGTTGGGTCCATTCCACGGGTTGCCTCCAAGGTTCCTGAAATAGAAGATCATGACATAGTCGTTCTCCTGCTGGATGAGTTGGAACCTAGTGAGGTCAAATACTCCGGGTTTAAACACCTTGTCAGTTGGATAAGTGTAGTTCCCAGGCCCATGATCATCACCGACCGGGTCTTTGATGTCGACGAGAACCACTCCTTTAACCTGCTTTGGCAGTTTCAGTTCCACGGGTGTTGTTATAACGGAGAGGTTGCCGTTGTGGAGTGTTGAGGCCGCGAAGTAAACGTCGGTTGGGTTCTCAAGGTACTTGAAGGGCACGGTGACCTCTATCCCGTCGCCAGTCTTCGTGGCGTTCAGCCTGGCAACCTCTTTGTAGGTGTTGTAGCCGGTGGCGTTGTAGATCGTCACCGTCCCGTTTGCATAGCTCACGTGCGTAGTTATCATGAGGCCGACACTCTGGGCGCTGTACGGGAACGTCGTGTATGTAAGCTCCTTCGGAATCGGCTGTCCCACCGTGAACGTGTTTCCTATGAACCTGTCGGGGTTCCACAGGCTTATCTCGAAGTTTGAAACGTTCCCGTTCACGATAAAGTGGAAGCCCTTGCTGTCGAAGTAAACACTCACGTTCTCAGCGTAGGGGCTGAGGCTGGGGTATGTAATTTTCTTTCCTGCTGTCAGTCCGACGGTATCCCTCACAACGTAGGGTTCACCATCCGGGAAGTAGTTACCGTAGAGGTAGCTCGGTGGGTTTACCCCCGCAAGTCTGTATATCTCGTAGAGGTTGTCCTTGAAGAGCCTTCCGAACCCTTGGTCAAAGCCGCTGTTCTCATCCTTTCCGTACCACCAGAACCAGTCACTGCCCTCGGCACGCATGAGGTACTCGAACGCTCTGTTCCATTCCGAGGCGGACATGTTGGACTTGTGCTCGAAGAGGGTTTTTCTGGCTAGGTACAGCCAGTACCAGCCCATATTTTCCTGCCTTTCACCGATCCATATGGAGAGCGTTCCATCCACCCAGCTTGACTCAGGCCAGAGGTGCTCGCCTTTGACGCCTGCAAGTTTGTAGAGTTCGCTGAGGCTCGTGGCCTTCTCAAGGGCATTGACATGGTCCTTGAGATCGAGGTAGGTCATCATTCTGGGTTTCAGTACGTTGGCCTTGCTACCGTACATCTGGATGTACTCATCGGGGGTCACCGTCCTTATCAACCCGGCACTCTGGAGCTGCTCAAGCTTCTTGTACAGAAGGTTCAGGAACATATCCCCTTCGTAGGGGTAGTTTTCCCACGGGTTCTCTCCGTCGAGGGCAATGACATAAACTAAACTGCCGTCGTAGTTCTGTTTCTGTACTTCGAGGAGCTGGTTTACAAAATCGTTGACGGCTTGATATTGGTTCATACCTGCGTAGTTAAAGCCAATGCGATCGCTCAGCTCGTGATCCCTTGGGAATATGTATATCTTGGTGCCATTGAAGTCCGCCACCCACGGTCTGAAGTAGTTGGTAACGTTGTCCTTTATCCCCATCTCACCGAGCACTTTCTGATCGCTTATCACCCACTCCCAGCCGTTCTCTGCCAGGAGCTTGAGGGTTTCATCGTTCAGGGTGCATTCCGCTTCCCATCCACCGTTGGGTAGGGCTGTTCCGTTTCCGAGGTATTCCTTGTACAGCTGCTCTCCTTTCTTTATCTGGGACACGAAATCGCTCTCCCATCCGAAGTCGTTGAGTATTGGCCCTATTGGGTGTGCGTACGGGACGAACGTTATAGCATCCGGACGGTTTCCTCCGAGGTACTTGTTTATGTCCCTATAGTACGAGAAGGTGTGGTTTATGAGATACATCTGTGCATCCAGCACCGTTTTCAGATCCTCCCTCGTGTACCCTCCCGTGTTGACCTTTTTGTAAAGAGCATCGAGGGCGCTGTTGTTTACTATGTAGTCGTGGGGCAGCCAGGCGAGGTTGAAGAGGACTGCAAGGTCCAAATAGTCCTGAGAGCTTAGATTTGATGTTATTTTGACCTCCTGCTCGTTTAGAGGAAGGTTGCTGTACTTCTTGAAGAGGGAGTTCCTCTCGTTCAGTATCTGCGTATACCTCTGCCAGAATGTCCTGACTGGATTGCCATCCTTATCTGCCATAGGCTCGCCGTTCCAGGGGATAGTGTTGTCAAAGAATCCACCCGGAACCTGAAGCATTATCCACTTCTCGTGGGTTGTTAACGGTGCGCCATTGGCCAGTTTCCAGCTTATGCTTTCCCTAACGTCCATCGAACCGTTCATGTACATGACCATCTGCTGGATGAGCGATCCAGAGAGGTCTATTGTTACATGAACGTCAGGGTACTTCGAGAGTATCTCGGCCATCCTCCAGTAGTCCCTTGCAGCATGGAGTCTAACCCATGGAAGTACAAACTGCTTGGATATCGGGTCGTAGTAGAACGGCTGGTGCATGTGCCATACTATCACAACGTTCAGGGGTTTCGGCTCGTCGTTGGCCCTGGCGAACCCAACGTTGAACACACTAAAGGCCATGAGGCCAACGATGAGGACGCCCATTGCAGCCTTCATCCAGTTTTTCAAACTCAACACCTCCAACACCTAATATTGTTAATCATGGAAGGAATAAAAGAAAGCTCACTCCTTGAGACCTCCAACGGTCAGTCCGCTCCTGATGTAGTTCTGGGCGAGCAGGAACAGTATGAACACTGGAAGGGTGAAGAGAAGTGCCGCCGCCGAGAACTGGTTCCACGAGACGTTTCTGAGGTCATTGAGCATGCTGTATAACCAGACAGTAAGCGGGTAGTTGGACGAGTTGAGGAGCAGGTTGGCTATGATAAGCTCCGTCCAGCCTCCGATGAAGGCGAAGATGGACACTGTGGCTATTCCAGGAAGGGCCATTGGCAGGAGGACGTGCCATATGATCTGCAGGTAGCCTGCCCCGTCAACCAGTGCCGCCTCGTCGAAGTCAGTGCTTATTGAGTCGAGGTAACTCTTAAGGAGCCACGTGTTGAACGGGACTCCCCCCGCGGCGTAGATGAACGGTAGAACGTAGATATTGTTCGTTAGGTGGAGCTTCACAAGCATACCGTAGAGGGCCACCAGTCCAGCTATTCCGAGACCTCCAGCGACCTGCGTGAACATGAGGTAGAAGTAGAGCACGTGCTCCCTTCCGAAGAACTTGAGCCTGGAGAACGCGTAGGCCGCCGGGACGACGAAGAGCAGCGTCAGTATGACAGTCAGGGTGGCTATGATGAGGCTTCTCTTGAGGTAGCCGAAGAAGCCGCCGCCGGCGTGGTTCACTATCAGGAGGAAGAAGTCCTGGGTGGTGAAGGTTCCCTTTCCGATGTCCATCCTGACCCTACCGGGAAGCTTGAAGGAGTCAACGTTGGTGGCAACGTACGTGTTGTTTCCGACCTTCTGGAAGTTCTGGAGGTGAAGTCCTGCTGTTCCAGAGCCTTCAACGGTGATGGTAACCTTCTCGGCACTCAGGTATGCTCCGAAAACTCCCATGTTGGAGTTTATCTCCTCGGCTTTCATTGAAGCACTCTTTCCTCTAACGTAAACAACCTGTCCGTTCTTATTGGTCTTGTTGCCGCCCTCAACGTTCAAGTCACTCACGTATTTAAGGTTGAACTGAGTCTGTATGAGAGAATTACCCCAGACGTTCCCGTTCTTGAACTCTATTGTGAACCCGTTGCCGAAGAGCTTGCCCTGGGAGGAGGACACATTGAATTCCTTGGACATTACCGTGACCTCATTATGCCCTATGAGTATCTCCCTGTAGTTGTCGAGTGTGGCATGGTGTGGAACGAGCTCTATTGATGATGACGCCAGAGTTCCCACGGGCTTCAGAGAGACTAAGAACATGTAGTAAACCGGGAAAAGTATGAGTCCCATAACGAGGAGCGCCAAGAGAGTAACTGCGACACTCTTCCAGATGTCATGTTTGCTCTTTGCCGAGAGATGAACCTTCCACTCCATCAGCTGGCACCCTCCTGGAGTTTGGTTATCTTCATGCTGATGTACATGTACACGGCAAGCACCAACGTGGCTATGAACAGAACGGCCGCTGCTCTACCGTAGTGCGGTATCGAGGAACCGAAGGCCTTCTGGTAACCGTAGAGGAGCAGGAACCTGTCCTGGAACAGGGAGCCGTTGTAGAGGAACGGGACGAGGAAGTACTGGAAGCTGGCCGCGCTCGTAAGTATAGTTGCGAAGGCTATGGGCTTGCTGACTATCGGGATAACTATCTTTGTGAGCCTCTGCCAGTAGTTGGCGCCGTCTATGATGGATGCCTCCACGAGTATGTCTGGAACCGACTGGAGGGCGGAGGTTATGACGGTCATCATGAACGGGTAAGCCAGCCATACCTCGATGATGTTCAGGGCTATAAAGCCCCAGAAGGCGTTGTTAATCCAGTCGGGTGGAGTGGAGACCCCTATATCGCGCAGGAGTATGTTGACGGGGCCGAGAACCGGGTCAAACATGAACCTCCAAACGGTTATGGAGAAGAGGAGCGGAAGCGCCCAGGGAATTATCAGGAGAGCCCTGTACACGGACTTTCCAATGACGTACTTGCTGTTGTAGAGCACAGAGAGGATGATCCCGGCGAGAACCTTGAGGGTAACGCTCGTCGCCACGAATATCCACGTCCAAAGGAAGGCTGAGCGGAAGCCTGAGTCATTGAGGGCCCATCTGAAGTTGTCGAGGCCCGTGAATTTAAGCGGGGGAGCGTTTGGAGTCTGAATCGGGAAGTTGCCGAGCTGTGCGTTCGTGAACGCTATGTACATAGAGTAGAGTATGGGGTAGATGTTGAAGAACAAGAACGCCACGATTCCCGGCAGGATGAGCGCCATTGCCGCGACCGTACTCTTCTTCATTTTATCACCTCTCAAGTCAAGCAAAATAAAAGGAGAGAAGAGATCAGCCACCGTTTATGGCCTTGAGTGCCTCATTCTGCGCATCCTGGAGGGCCTGCTCAATGCTCTTCTTGCCTCCAATAATGGCTGTGATGGCGTCTGTAACCGGACCCCAGACGGCGGCCATCTTAACGCTCTTTGGCATCAGGTAAGCGTGCTCAAGCGCCTTCATGTAAGCACTGAGAACCGGGTCACTTGTGATGTCAGTGTTGTTCTCAACGCTCTTGAGCACCGGCACGTAACCGTTCTGGAGGGCGAGGGTAACTGCGACGTTATCACTGCCAGAGAACCACTTGAGGAAAGTCCAGATGGCCTGCATTTTGTTATCCGGAGCATTGGCGGTAACGTAAATGAGCTTAACACCAGCGTACGGCCTCGGATAGTATGTTGTTCCGTTCACAACTATCGGTGGGAGGGGCTCAACACCGAAGTTGACGCCAGCGTCCTTTATGTTCGAGATGATCCACGGGCCGTCAACGAGGAATGGGGCGTTACCGTCGGTAAAGATGCTGACCTGAGTGTTTGCGTCAGTAGTGTGGGCCATGTACGGCCAAATCTGGTTAAAGAAGAACTTGAAGCCCTCAACAGTCCTAGAATCGTTGAGTCCTGGGGTCTCGGTCTTGTCGTCGAAGTAGTAACCGCCAAAGGCCTGAGTCCAGGCGGAGATCGAGTACGGGTCAACTGGAGAGGCTATTCCGTACTTACCCTTGTCTGGAGCGTAGTATTTCTCCATGATCTGCTTCATCTCGTCAAAGTTCTTCGGCGGGTTCGGAACCATATTCTTGTTGTAAATCAACGCCATGGTCTCAGCTGCGAAGGGAACACCGTAGTAGTGACCCTTGTACTGCATGGCCTCCCTTGCGATTGGGAGAAGGTTGTTGAGGTAGTTTGGATCGCTCTCAACGTACTGGTCTATCGGCTTGAGCAGTCCGCCTTCTGCGAACTTTCCGATCCAGTCGTGGGCCCAGATAAAGAGGTCGGGGCCTTTACCGGCTGGAATTGCTGCCTGGAGGGCTGTTTCAAGGCTGGCCTTGTACTCCATTTTTATCTGGATGTTCGGGTGCTCAACCTCAAACTCTGCAATGAGGTTCTTGAACGTCTGAGCCTCAGCCTGACCCATATTATGCCAGAGAACAATGGTGACCGTCTGCCCCTGGCTCTGAGTGGTAGTGGTCGTGGTAGTGGTGGTTGTGGGCTGGGTGGTGGTAGTGGTTTCAGCCGAGGACGTCGTAGTGGTTTCCGACTGGGTAGCGGTGGTTGTAGTGGTGGTCTGTGACTGGCTCTGGGTGGTAGTAGCGGGGGATGAGCTGGTTGAGGAGGAAGCCGTGGTACTGGAAGCGGAAGTCGACGAACTCGTGCTCGTATTGGTGCCTCCGCCGCCAATGCAGCCGCTGGCCATCACTCCAAAAAACAAAACTCCAATCAACAGCAGTGCAAACAGGTTTTTCCTCATTTCACATCACCTATAGGACTTTCAATTAGGTATCATCTATGGTGATATATATATCTTGCGCTTCCCCGTTCACACATGTTGAACCGGACTCTATCATACTCTGATGACATCTTTGTACACCACAACCCCTGAAACTGGCGCGACTTCAACCTCAATATCCAACGGAGTCCAATGGAGTTTAACTTCCCTTCCGGAGCAGTTTATGACCACCAACACCCTCTCCCCATTCAGATCCCTCTCGTAGGCGAACCACTCATTTCCAGCACCAACGAGGCTAAAGTCACCCATCTGGAGGGCCGCCGAGGAGCGCCTCAAGTGGATTAGCTCTCCCGTCTTCTTGAGAATCTCGCTATCCCAATCCTCTTCGTTCCAGGGCATTGGAGTTCTTCCCGCTGACATTCCCCCTTCTGAACCCCTCAGACCAATTTCATCGCCGTAGAATATCGCGGGGACGCCCTTGTAAGTCATTAGGAAGGTGAGGGCACACAAGTACCGTCTCTTTCCGGCCAGGTCTATGAACCTTTCCGTGTCGTGGTTGTCAAGGAAGTTGTAGGTGAAATACTCTGCAGGGCCGAGACGCGCACTCAGCAGCTCAAGCCCGTTGATGAACTCAGGAGCGCTGATTTTTCCAGAGGCAAAGAACCTGAGAAGAAGGTCGTAGAGAGGATAGTTCATGGTCCCATGGAAGACGTCGAAGAGGTACAAGCGGGGGTCGTCCATGACCTCTCCGAAAAGGTAGGCTTCGTCAGGAAGCTTTTCACGTACTTCCTTCCAGAAACCTGGCGGAACGCCGTGGGCAACGTCCAGTCTCCAGCCGTCTGCCCCCTTTTCGAGCCAGTGCCCCATAACCCCCACAACGAACTCCTTGACCTTTGGGCTGTCGTGGTTCAGCCTTGGCATCAGCCAGACGGAGAAGAAGGACTCGTAGTTCCAGCCGAGCTTTTTGAGGAGGTGGTATTTTTCAATCCACGGCAGGGGAGTCCTCAAGGAAGTCAGGAACTCCTCCGAGACTACCGGAAATCCTTTGACCCGATAAAAGTCGGCGTAGGGGCTCTCCATTCCCCTTTCCACGATGTCCTGAAAGAAAGGGTGGAAAAAGCTCGTGTGGTGGAAAACACCGTCGAGAATGAGCCTTATGTCCTTCTCCTTGAGGAACTTGACGAGCCCCTCAAAGGCTTCATTCCCCCCGAACCTCTCGGCGACCTTGAAGTAGTCCGTGATATCATAGCCGTGATACGTCATGGACTCGAAGATGGGGGTCAAGTAGAGGGCGTTGACGCCAAGTTTCTCAAGGTGGTTCAGCCTCTCCATCAACCCAACGAGGTCTCCACCGTGGAAGTTCTCGCCGGGGGTCAGGTTCTCCTTCTCAAAACCGACGGCAAACCTGTCCGGCATTATCTGGTAGAACACCCTGTTGAGAACCCATGAAGGGGTATCGAGCTTGAAGGGGACTGCATCAAATGGACCGAGGGTTAGGGTTCCCCCATCGGTGAGGAAAACCTCAAAGGAGTATCTCACCTCTTCCTCCCCGGGCAGGACTACCTCGTAGTACTCAAAGACCTCTCCAGTGGCCTTCCTTCGCATCCTTATCTCCCTTCCATCGACGTGTAGGAAAACCTCTGAGACCTGCCGTTTCTTTGTCCGCAGGAGAACATAGGTTCTCCCGGCGAAGGAGTAGAGGTAGAGGAGGGAAGGGCTGTGGAAGATAGTGCCTTCTCCAACTATTCTCGCTAGGCTGACCTCCCGCTCAAACTTGTAGGAGGGTCCCCTGTAAACCTCCCTCTCCGGGTTTTCGGGGTCGAGGATGAACTCTCCCCCCGCAGAAAAGGCATACCTCCAGATTCCCTCTGGGAGCTCCATCACGATTTTCCATCTATTTCCATCTAGTTCCATCCTGAAGGAGCCCTCATTGAAAGCATTGAAGTTCCCGAGGAGGTAGGCGTAACTCTCTTCGTCGTAGGGGAAGGAGAACTCAACGAGCGCTACCCTTCCAAAGGTTTCGCTTTCGTTGAACCCGAAAATTTTATACACTCCGACCACCTCTGTATCACTAAGGATGATTAAACTTGAGCCGGTGAACTTAAATTTATCGGGGGTTGGATAATGAGGGAAGAGGAAATAATTGAAAAGCTTCAGAAGCTGGGCCTGACCAAGTACGAGAGCCTCGCTTACATCACGCTCCTGAAGCTCGGTCCCAGCAAGGCGACCGACATAACAAAGGAGAGTGGGATTCCGCACACGCGTGTTTACGACGTTCTCAGTTCCCTTCACAAAAAGGGATTCGTGGACGTCATGCAGGGAACTCCGAGACTGTACAAACCGGTCAATCCTGAGGTCGTTCTTGAGAGGATTAAGGACGAAATAATAAGTGACATCGAGAACCTGAAGGGTGCTTTCCTTGAACTCTACCGCCAGGTCCACGGGGAGGCGCTACCGGAGATATGGACGATCCAGGGCTTTGACAACACCATCGAGAGGGCCGAATACGTCATAAGGAGCGCCAAGCACGAAGTTCTGATAAACACACCCATTGAGTTCTTAGAAACCCTGAAGAAGGAGATAAAGGGCAGAAAGGACATCCTCTTCGTGATAGTCAGCAACTTTGGCGACGAAATACCAGAATGGCTTGAAGGCGACAACATAATCCTCGCAAGGAGCGGGGGTGCCCCCTGGCTTATGGCAAGCTGGATAATAGGTGACATCGAGTACGCGTTGTTCTTTGGTGCATTACCTCAAGACAAGAGGAGGGAGAAGTTCTACTCGTTCTGGGCAAAGAGCCCCAGGATAATCCAGAATTACATGCACTGGTTCTACACGATCTACTTCGACAACAGCGAGGTGATAAAGCCACTAGCCTACAAGAGACTCTCAAAGCCGCTCTCCTTGGTCAACATAAGGACTCTGATAACCGTCCTGAAGCTGGCGGGGCTTCCCAGGAGGGCAGAGATCATCGGTAGACTCATAGACACGAAGGAACCTGTAACTCTCGACGGCACCATCGTCAACTACGAGTACACCCCACTGACCGCGAACATAAGCTTCAAGTACGACGGAGAGGAGCTCAAGGTCGGTGGAATCAGCAGCTACTTTGAGGACGTAGAGGGGGAGAAGTTCATCCTCCTTGAGTGACTATTTTAAACCCCTCACCTTTTCTTTAAGTGGTGACGTCCATGAAAATTCTGATACTGGGTTTTGAGTACCTCCCGATAAAAGTTGGGGGGCTGGCGGAGGCCGTCACGAGCATAGCTGAGGGACTCGTTGAGCTGGGAAACGAGGTGGTTGTGTTTACTCCCGACCACGGGAAGAAGCTCGGCGAGCCATTCTTGGGGTTTGAAGTAGAGTTCGAGGGGGGATCTGTGGAGATATCTGTGAGGAAAAGGGAGCAGAACGGTGTCACAGTTTATACCCTCGGCGGGGGACTTCTCGACACGGGCGTTTATCCTGACTGGGAGACGCTCAAGAGGAAGACCGTCCTCTTCGGGAAGGCCAGCGCCGGGCTTATGAACCGTATCATCGGCGAGTTCAAGCCGGATGTCGTCCACGCCCACGACTGGCACGCAGTCTTTGCCCTTGGCCTGATCAAGAAGTACTTCAGGGTTAAAACAGTCTTCACAATCCACCGCCTCAACAAAGGTAAACTTCCAGCTGGTCTCTTCCATGAGGCGAACCTTGGCGAGCTCGCTCCTTACCCTGACATTGACCCGGAGCACACCGCGGCATACATAGCAGATACAGTAACGACCGTCAGCAGGAGCTACCTATGGGAGGAGTGGGACTTCTTCAAGAACTTCGACGGCAAAGTGACCCATGTCTTCAACGGCATTGACTGCTCCTTCTGGAACGAGGAGCTCCTTGAGAACGCGGACTTGCCGAGAAGCGAGAGGAGGAGAGCAATTCTAAGGCGTTTTGGCCTTGAAGATGGGAAGACCTCCATGTTTATAGGACGGTTTGATAAGGCCCAAAAAGGCGTGGACACACTTCTCAGAGCGATAGAGATACTCTCCAGCGATCCAGCGTTCTGGGAGATGAGGTTCCTCATAATAGGGAAGGGCGATCCTGAGCTTGAAGCCTGGACCAGGGCAGTGAGGGAGCGCTTCCCCCGGAACGTGAAGGTCGTCAACGAAGTCCTTCCTAGGGAAGTCGTGAGAGAGCTCTACGGATCGGTGGACTTCGTTTTGATACCGTCCCATTTCGAGCCCTTTGGTCTGGTTCAGCTCGAGGCAATGTGCCTTGGGGCGGTACCAATAGCGAGCGCCGTTGGTGGCCTCAGGGACACGATAATAGACCTGAAGGACGACCCTGAGAGGGCGACGGGAATACTCGTCCCTCAAGGGGATGCCTTCGCCCTCGCGAAGACCCTCATAACGGCCAAGGAGCTCGATGACGAAACCCTGAATCGGATGAGGGAGAACGGCAAGAGACGGGCCAGAGTCGATTTCACATGGGAAAACGCCTGCAGGCGCTATGTTAACCTCTATATGGACGCGGTGGATAAGGCCATGCATTTCCTCCGTTAGCGCCAGCCGTATTCAGACAGAAACTTCCTTTTCAACCTTTTTATTGTTCCCGAAACGCCAAGGGTTCTGAAGATAACCCGTGAGCCGTTTATCTCGGTGAGCATCGCCAGGGCGAAGCGCAGCTCCTCCACGTGCTTCCCATCGACCCTAACTACCCCGGTCTGGCTCCCCTCGTCGAACTTTATGAACCACGGCTTCGCTCTGGCTGAGCCGAGGTATCCAAGGGCAGAAAGCGAAGCGTCCCAAACCGCTTTCTTTATCTCGTCCTTCTTGAATGGCCTCTCCCCGATAACCTGAAAGGCTATGTAGCGGTTCTTGTCCCTGAGCGTGGGTGGAAGGTACTTGGGCTTCTCCCTCATTTTCACACCGCCACGGATTTGCCACCAACCTTTTTAAGCAATGCCCCGACTCATGGGCCGGTGAGAGAATTGGTCTGGGAGACACCGTACTTTTCATACGCCGTACGGGAACTACCTAGGGGCTGTCAGCTCTGCGTTAGGGGTGAAAAGCTCGTCCTGTTCACAACGGGTAAGTGCCCGAGGGACTGCTTCTACTGCCCGCTCAGCCCCTGGAGGAGGGAGGACGTTGTTTACGCTAACGAGAGGCCCGTGAAGAGTGTCAATGACGTTATTGAAGAGGCATTAATACAAGAAGCCAAAGGTGCCGGAGTTACCGGGGGGGACCCGCTCGCGAGGCTCGACAGAACGGTTGAGTACATAAGAATCCTCAAGGAGAACTTTGAGAAGGACTTTCACATCCACCTCTACACCACCGGAGCGCTTGCAACCGAAAAGGCCCTCTCGAAGCTCTACGACGCTGGATTAGACGAGATACGCTTCCATCCAGACCTATTTAACCCGAACTCGAAGTTCTTCAAGGTAGAGATAGAGAACATAAAGAAGGCTTTTGACTTCGACTGGGACGTTGGCGGTGAGATCCCCTCTATTCCAGGCCAGCTGGGGAGAATGAAGTGGTACGCTGAGTTTCTCGACAAACAAGGCGCCAAGTTCCTGAACGTGAACGAGCTTGAGTTCAGCGAGATGACGCTTAAAACACTTCTTGACATGGGATTTCGGCCAGTCAACGACGAGAGCTCGGCGATAAAGGGCTCGCTTGAGCTGGGCCTTGAGTTCCTGGAGTGGGGCGAGGAGAACACCTCACTTAGTTACCACCTCTGCACTGCGAAGCTGAAAGATGCAGTCCAGCTTAAAAACCGCCTCAGGAGGATGGCGAAGAACGTCGCGAGGTCTTACATGGAAATCACCGAGGAGGGAACGCTCCGCTTTGGCATAGCCGAGTACGAGGACCTAGACGAACTCTACGCGCTTCTCGTTGAGGAAGCAGAAGTTCCAGAGGAGTGGCTCTACATCAACCGCGGGAAAGGCAGGATAGAGATGCCAGAAGAGGTTGCCGCTGAGCTGGCGGAGGCAATAGAAGGGAACGTTAAGTTCTTCATCATAGAGGAGTATCCCACTTGGGACCACCTTGAGGTGGAGAGGATTCCATTGCCTTAATTGCCCTCATTCAATGCTCCACTGTTTTCGTTTTTGAGCTCTTAATGCAAAGCTCCTGAAACTCCCTCCGTAGGAGGGCGAGCTGGGATTCGTCGAGAGTCTCTGGGCTCAGAAGGACTACACAAGTCGCTCCCCTAAGCAGGAGGTTGTCTTTGAGTGCGGTAAGGAACTTCAGAACGCTGTTGAATCCGTTCTCCACCACCAGATACTCAATTCCATCGATTATTACAACGGTATTCTCGTCCGAGTTCGAAATTAGATAGCTCATTATTGCCGGCAGCCGGAGGGGGTCTATGGTGTTCTCGGAGTTTATCCTGCTAAGCCACAGGTAAGGGACGTTGGCCTTCTTAAAAGGCCTCGGATTTCTTGTGATGGCCAGAACCTTCTTGCCAGCGGTGAGGGAAAGGACCCGGTTCAGATCAGAATCACAGAAGAGATAGGCTCCCCTATAAAGGGTGGGGGTACCACTGAGGGTTTTCTTTGGTTTGACTGATACGCTAGCTCTCTTCATATGATCCAAAAGATAATACATCCCAAGAACAAGGGCTAAGGATATTATGATGTCGTCCAAAATTTTGGTGAGCTCCGTTGGATACACATCGTTCATGACATCCGCGAGAAAACCGAGCCAGAAAATCACCGTGACGTAGGCACCCTTTCTCAAAAGGCTCGGAGACAAAGAGGCCTCAAAAATCCGGCGATATCTGTAGAGGACAAAAAGGGCTAACGTGACGATGGCAAGCTTGAATATCTCGATATCAAGCTTCAGGGTGAAGTTCACCATATTACCCACGGTTATTACTCTAAAAGGGCCCTTAAAAAGCTTTTCGCTTTTTTCTAGTTATATACAAACAACTGAATAATGTAATTAGTAAAATAGAACTTTTAAAAGTTATACCTTACTTTTAAAATAAAAAATCGAAACCGGACATACGGCATAACCCAAAACAGATGAATGGATAGGGAACAAACCAATGCCGCCCTAACTCTCCCGCCATGAACGGCTGGGCTTTCAAAAGAAAAAAGTGAAACTTGCTGAGGCAAAAACTAAAGGAGCTTCGAAAAGTTTATCTATTTCGTGCATGCATGCACTTATAGGTAGTGCCCTTGGGCAAGACGATAACCATAGCGGATGACGTTTTTATGAGCTGATAAAGATGAAGGGAAAGAAGAGCTTTTCAGAACTCCTGGGGAAGAGTATGCGCTCCCCTCGATACTCCTTTTTGAGCTCCCCTGCGTGAGACTCAAACCCCGGCAAATGTTAGCCCTTGAAAAGATAACAGTTGTAAACTTTGACAGAGCGAGCGCGGAAGTTGCAGGGGAGATATTTAGAGATTTGGCCTCAAAAGGCCGAAGACCTCCGACGAAGGATCTGCTCATCGATGCAACTGCAATAGCCCATAATTCAATCCTCTTCACCTGTGACAAGGGCTTCGAGCGCTTTAAGGAGTACGGGCTGAAGGTGAAAATTTTGGAAAAATGGGCATTGTGTTCTTTTGTTCACTCTTTTACTCTGGCTTTTTTCGTTTAAATCAGTTTGGATTTTGATGATTGTAAGTTGAAAAATTCTACAAAAAAAAACGTTAGTTAATTCAACTAATGATTCGAAAAGTTTATGTAGTTCCATGAATTATTATGAGTGACAACTAGTCAGGTGGTGCTTTATGAAGCGGAAGAACAGAAGCATGGTAATACTGCTGGTGTTTTTGATGTTAGGGACGCTCCTGCTTAACACGGAAAGCTACGTTTCCGGAGACCATGCCCTTGAAGTGGCCAAAAGTCCTACTAAAGCTCTTCCCCTGGTTTCCAGGAACATGGCATTGTATCTGGCAAAAAACGAGCTTAACAGCGTTCCATTTATGGACTTCAAAGGAGCAAAAATCGGAAAGAAGCTGGTTCTGTTCTACTTCCCTGATGGGAGACCAGCCTACTATGAGGTTCCCATCTTTATGGGTAGAAAACTCATTGGCGTTATGTTCATGCCGGCATCAAAAACAATGCCCCCCGGATGGATGCAGGTGTTTGAGGCCAGGAAGCTTGTAAGTCAGCAACTGGACAAAATTGCGGAAACAAGGGGGATTAGGCATTATCGCTATGTTGTTCTTGGGGCGGCAATGTTTGGAATTCAAACCGGTGATGGCACCGTTGTTGATTTGGCAGGCAGAGAGTACAGGATCGATCCGAAAATGCCATTTAGGTTCTCAATAGAATCTGAGAAAAACGTGATGCTCTGGGCCAAGTTGGAAAGGGATGCTTCCAAGAGTTCCTCGATAAAGATCATTGAAGGGGTGCCAACTTGGACATCCACTGACACTGGAAACGCCAACACTAAATATCCCGATAACGTGGGTTCTGCTCCAGATCCGTGGGATGATTGGGATGGCTGTTCCCCAATAGCGGCATCAATGGTGGTTGCATATTATGAGTCCCAATTTAGAACCGCCTATCTGAGGGAAGCAATAATTGACGTTCTCCATTTCACAATGGGGACAAACAATAAAGGTGAGACAGAGGCAGACGACATACCGAGAGGAATTGAGGATTTTTACTGGGAGGCCATAAAACTTTATAAAGATGGGTATCTTGGTGTTCATCCAACCTATGGCTACGACGCCACGAATCGTGAATATTCCTCAAACTATCAACTGTTCTTGGCGGTTAAACGTGAAGTTGATACGAACCATCCCGGTCTTTTGAACGTCCACTTGAGACTTAGAAATGGTAGTATTATTGGGCACTCAATGACCTTTGTTGGGTATTACGATGATGCAAGCATCCAGGAAATATACGTACATACGACATGGAAAGATCTACCAGAGGGATGGATAAGGGTCGGTAACTGGGGGGATGCAATGATAACAACTGTAAAACCCATAAAAATGTGTTGGCATGGAATATGCCCCTACGTGGCCATAACTGCCAGAGGGTGATCTTATTGAGAAAGGCATTTGTCTTTGGCTTGATAGTTCTTCTTTTCTCTTTGCTCTTTTTTGTGCATATTCTTCCAGAAAGGAATCCTGAGTGTAAGCTCTCGATAAGCAACTTCTCCAACGACTGCCTCTCCACAATCCCCTACTCCTCCAATTGGCCCACAACGGCAGTGCGGATTTCTGGAGAGGGATTCGTTTTCTTCTCCGAGGGGTATGTGTATGGAATCGAGGACAACGGAATAATTCCACCATTTCTCAACGGTGAGAAAAGCAACTGGACCAAAGAACTGGGCATCTCACCACAATGCTCTGTATGGGGAGGGGAAGTGAAGATGATCCTGCCTGGAGATACGGCCCGTTTAAGGCATTACGTCCAGTATGAACGCGGAAGCTGTTCGGGTGAGAACTCCAAACCCGAGAGGGCAGAGATAGGCAGTACCAGTTCACCTGGTGGGGAGTTGGAGATTGCCTACTACTTCATTCCCCTCGTCAATGGACGCTGGGTCTTCTGGCCAGAGCCCCTCTTTGGTGGGCAGGTTGAACCCCGTTCAATTGAGGCCGGTTGTTCATGTTCTCCTGAGTATGTCCTTGATAGAATGGATGGGACTATTAGGCGCCTTAACTTTACCGCCGTTGAAGATTTGGGGAAATGGAAAAACGGCCCCATAAAGGTGGTGTTTTCGAAGCTTTACACCAGAAACGGCGAGTACATATACGTTGAATGCGGAAAAATAGATGACCTTGGACTGGCCAGAATACTAATGGTCGCAGGAGCGAAGAACGTTGTAGTGCCCTATATCAATCTTGCTACTGAAAAGGATAAAGGGGGACTTAAACCTTCTCAATCCCTATCCTCGCCTGCACTTCGGGCCACTCAACGGCGTAGCCCTTGGCTTCGTCAAAGGCCACATCCACAGCCCTTGTTTCTCCCTTTATGTAGTCGAGATTCTCCTGAAGGAGCTCGCGGTTCTCGTCCGTGGTCTCTATGGTGACCTTAATGCGGTCGTTAACATCGAGGTCGAGCCTCTTCCTCATCTCCTGTATCCTCCTGACGAACTCCCTGGCGAGTCCCTCAGCCAGGAGTTCCCTGGTGAGGGTCTTGTCTACGAATACCTTTCCGCCCTCGAACTCTTCAGCAACAAGGAAGTCCGGGAGCTTCTCCTCAACGGTTACGTGCTCCCTCGTCAGGTGGAAGGCCTTTCCTTCGAGCTCAACGTTCATCTCGCCCCTCTCGTAGAGCTCCCTGCCGTGCTCGCTTATCCAGGCTATAACCTTCTTGGCGTCGCCCTTGAACTCCGGACCGACTTTGGCGAAGTTCGGCTTTATGATGAGCTCGCGCTCTACCTTTCCAACGACGACCTCCTTGGTGTTGAGCTGGTCTTTAAGGAGTCTGTTGAGCCTCTCGACGGCCTTCGCAACTGTCTCGTCCTCCGTCTCAACGACTATCCTCCTAATCGGGTAGCGGAGCTTTATCCTGGCCTTCTGCCTCGCGCTTGAGCCTGCCTCGACGATTCTCCTGACGTATTCCATCTCGCGCTCGAGCTCTTCATCTATGGACTTCTCGTCAGCCCCCGGCCAGTCGAGCATGTGGACGCTCTCTACTCCAGTAAAGGGCCTCAGGAGATTCTGGTATATCTCCTCGGCTATGTAGGGTGTGAACGGCGCCATGAGCCTCAGAAGAACGTCGAAGACCTTCCAGACGGTGTAGTAGGCCGCTAACTTGTCGGGGTCGTCTCCCTCGACCCACATCCTCTTCCTGATGAGCCTCACGTACCACCTGCTTAAATCCTCAACCACGAAGTTGTAGATGGCCCTAGTCGATTTGGTGAGCCTGAAGGTCTCTATTCCATCGGTAACCTCACCTATGAGGCTGTTTGCCCTGCTGAGTACCCACCTGTCCTCCTCGCGGAAGGGAAGCTCCTCGGGGTTGAGCTTCGTCGGGTCAAAGCTGTCGAGGCTCATGTAGGTGGCACTCAATACGTAAACGTTCCAGAGGATGTTGAGCATCCTCTTGACCTGCTCAAGACCCTTCCAGCTGAAGCGGAGGTTCTCCCATGGGTTCGTCGCCCAGAGCATGTAGAACCTGAAGGGGTCCCTTCCCTCCTTCTGAACGACCTCCTCAGGGCGAATGATGTTTCCGAGGCTCTTGCTCATCTTGTCGCCCTTCTCGTCGAGGACGTAGCCGTGCATAGCGACCTTCCTGTATGGAACGGTATCGAAGGCGATAATGCTCGCGGCCTGCTGGGAGTAGAACCACTTGGTGACCTGGTCTTCACCCTCGACTATGAAGTCCGCCGGCCAGAGCTTCTTGAAGTTCTCGTCCGTCCTTGGATAGTCGAGGGAGGCCCAGCTCGCTATTCCGCTGTCGAACCAGACGTCGACGACGTCTTTAACGCGCTTCATCTCCTTACCGTTCACCCTTATGATGAAGGCATCAACGTATGGCCTGTGGAGGTCTTCTGGACCGAGCTTCTCCTCTATCACCTTAAGCTTCTCTTGGTAGTCCTCGGAGAGGTCAACCCGCTCGCCGTTTATCTCAAGGGCAACGCTCTTCTCAACGAGCTCTTTGAAGGAGCCGACGACGTATATCTCCCCGTCCTCGGCCTGCCATATCGGGAGCGGGATTCCCCAGTAGCGCTGCCTGCTTATGACCCAGTCACCGGAGTTCATGACACCGTTGTCGTAACGAACCTTAACCCAGTCCGGGTACCAGGTGACCTTCTCGTCGTTCTCCTCGATTATCTTGTCCTTAACTTTGCTCACCTTCAGGAACCACTGGTCTGTGGCGCGGAATATCAGCGGGGTCTTACAGCGCCAGCAGTGCGGGTACTTGTGCTCTATCTCGCCGGCTTTGACGAGATAGCCCTTCTCGGTGAGGTGCGCTATTATCTTCGGGTCGGCTTCCTTGACGTATGTTCCCTTCCACTTGCCCTCGGTGTACCTACCCTCGTCATCAACGGGGCTGTAAATCGGCAGTCCGTACTTCTTGCCGACCTCGAAGTCCTCCTCACCGTGGCCGGGAGCTGTGTGAACCAATCCGGTACCGTCCTCGAGGGTTACGTGCTCACCGAGGATAACCCTGTGAGCCCACTCGTACTTCCCGCGGAACTCCTTCTGGATTGGATATTCATCCATAAGGACGTGTACGTAGCGTATTCCTTCAAGCTCCTTGCCCTTGAATGTCCCAACGATTTCACCCTTGACGCCGACCTCATTGAGAACCCTCTCCACGAGGGCTTCCGCTATTATCCAGTACTCCTCACCATTCTCAGTCTTAACCCTGACCTTGGCGTACTCGTACTCGGGGTGGACTGTAACTGCCAAGTTGGCCGGGAGGGTCCAGGGCGTCGTTGTCCAGATGAGGAGATATTCGTTCTCCTTACCCTCAACCGGGAACTTGACGTAGATGCTCGGGTCCTTCCTTACCTTGTACTCACCGCGAACCTCGTGCTCGGCTAAAGCGGTCTCACAGCGCGGACACCAGTGGAGGACGCGCTTGTCCTTCTCAAGGAGACCCTTTTCCCAGGCCCGTTTTAGGGTAAACCAGCCCGATTCGATGTACTCGTTCTTTATCGTCATGTAGGGGTTGTCCCAGTCCATCCAGACGCCGAGCATCTTGAACTGCTCGGTCATCGTCTTGAGGTTGTTGAGGGCGAACTCCTTGCACTTCTTTATGAAGTTGTCAACCCCGATCTTGGTCTCTATGTCCTTCTTTATCTTGAGACCGAGGGCCTGCTCGACCTTCACCTCTATCGGAAGGCCGTGCATGTCGAAGCCCGGCTGTCTGCGCACGTTGTAGCCTTGCATGCTCCTGAACCTTATCACCATGTCCTTGATGATCTTGTTCCAAGCAGTTCCGAGATGGATTGCACCGCTGACGTAGGGTGGCCCGTCGAGGAAGTAGTACTTCGGGCCGTTTTCCCTGAGCTTTTTCACCTTTTCATAGGTGTTGTTCTCCTGCCAAAAGCGCTCTATCTTTTCTTCAAGCTCCCCTGGGTTGTACTCCCTAAACTCCGGCTCTTTAATCATTGAAAACCCCTCCAGAAATGATAGTCACGGCTACCCAGAACAGGGGGCTCAGGCCTCGAAACGGGCGAAGCGAAGGATAAAACACTCCCCCCTCATGGGTATCGGGCCAAAGTTGGGAAGTTTACTTATAAGGTTTTTGGATAGTTTAGAGAGAGCTCATGGAATGCGAAACTAAGAGTCCACTCATTAAACTTATAAACTCCTTTGTGATTTTTGTCTAAACGCTATAACAATGGTGAAAATATGAACGGCATCCTCTTCATAGCGGCATCATTCGGTCTCATACTGATACTCATTCGCCTGAAGGTTAACATAGGGGTCTCGATATTCTTAGGATCCATCGTGCTTGGAGCGCTGTTCGGCTTAAAACCCGAGGGGCTCCTAGAGGCCTTTTACTCGTCTTCAACTTCATGGAGCACGCTGAGACTGATTATAATAATAGCCACCATAATGGCCCTGGCTGAGGTGTTCTCCCAGACGGGCTACCTGAAGCTCATGGAAGAGGCCGTTCGAAACCTGTTCCCGGATGAGAGGTATTCACTAGCGGCCCTTCCAGCCCTTATAGGCCTCATGCCAATGCCCGCGGGTGCGCTCGTTTCAGCCCCAATGATAGAGGGTGTGTCGGAGAAGCTCAGTCTCTCCCCGGAGAGAAAAACCCTCACAAACTACTGGTTCAGACACATCTGGGAGCACTCATGGCCGATGTACCAGGCCATAATAATAACATCGGTCATTCTAGGAGTCTCTGTAGGCACTTTAAGCGCCCATCTTTTTGCAATGACCGTAATAATGGCGTTGGTTGGTTATTTCCACATCCTAATGCCCTTGAAATCTGTCAAAACCGAGGGGAGAGACCTGAGGAAGGGGTCCATTCTGTTCCTGAGAACCACATACCCCATCTTCATCATAATCCTCATCTCGGTTGTACTGGGTTATGATATGGTGTACGGTGCGATTGCGGGGTTGTTATCCGTATTAATCCCCAGTGCCAAGAGGATAACTGGGAAGGCCGTGGCAAAATACGCCCTTCAGCCAAAGATAATTTTCCTCCTCTTCGCGGTCATGTACTTCAAAGAAGTCTTGGAAGTTACTGGGGCCATTAAAACACTCCCTAAAGCTATCCTAAGCGTTCATTTCCCAGTAGCAGCCGTTGTGATGATAACGCCATTCGTAGTCGGCCTTATAACAGGCATGAGCTTCGCGTATGCTGGTATGACCTTCCCCATTCTCAGCCCATTTTTGGTGGATTACAAGTGGATAGCCCTCGCCTACCTTAGTGGATACATGGGCATGCTCTTCAGTCCGGTGCATCTATGCCTCATTTTCTCCGCGGAATACTACAGGGCAGACCTCGGTAGAGTTTATCGCGAGCTTCTCATCCCTTCTCTCCTGTTGTTCTTTGCGGGACTCGCTTATATCTTTCTCGTCCTCTGAGCAAACCTATTAAGCTGACCCCAGTATCTGTCATGGTGATAGAATGAAGGTCGCCGTCGGCTCAACGAATCCCGCCAAAGTTGAAGCGGTTAGGGAAGTCTTCAGAGAGATCTACGGAGAAGTAGAAGTAGTCCCCATGGGGGTAGACAGCGGCGTCCCAGACCAGCCGGTTGGACTCGAAGAGACGATAAAGGGAGCAATCAACAGGGCAAAACTGGCACTTGAAAAGACCGGGGCAGATTTTGGAGTGGGCGTTGAAGCGGGCCTCTATTCGGTTCCGGAAACCTTAACCGGTTACATGGACATCCAGTTTTGCGCAATAGTTGATAAGGAGGGAAGAACGACCTTTGGCCACGGGCCGGGCTTTGAATATCCTCCCGGCGTAATCAGGCGGGTGTTTGAGGAGGACGTTGAGGTTGGGATAGCGATGGGTGAACTCGTGAACGACCGGGAGCTGAAGAGAAAGATTGGGGCAATCGGCGTTTTAACCCACGGACGGCTCGTGAGAAAAGAGCTGAACAAGCTGGCCGTCCTGATGGCTTTAGTCCCAAGGCTAAACCCCGAATGGTACGGTTTGGGCTAGGTGGGAGTCTAATAAGTGAGGAAAGGAGTTTAAGCTTCCTCCTGGCGCTCCTCCTCTGGCTCTCCTCTTCTCCTGCTCTCGTTCTTGATGACCTGCCTCACGTAGTCAATGAACTTTCTAACCTCTTCCAGGTCTTCCTCCGGGATGTCGGCTATCTTCTTGTTCTTGGTCTTGTAGGTCAGCAGTTTGAGCAGCGCGAGCCTTCCAAGGGCAGTTTTGGTGCTTATCTCGCCTTCCTTCCAGTCCCTCCAGATGGCGTTTGCTATGCCGTAGAACTCGGGGATGCTGTCAAGGCCCGGGTCGCCCACGTCTATAACGTCTTTTCCGAGGTACTTGTAGCGCTTCTCCTTCTCGTCCCTGGTGAACTCTTTGGTTTTCTCCCCAATGTATGTCCTGACCATCTCCATCACCTCCAGGAGAAGTTCTCCTAAAAATTTATTAACTTTTCGTTATAAAATGATACTCCCCTCCTCAGGGAGGAGGGACTCGAGGAGGAGCTGGAGGGGCCTGTTGTCAACTTTTTCAACGGCTTCCGCCACATCTTCTAGGGAGACGTTCCCTGACTTGAAGGAAACGTATAAGTAGAGGGCGTATGCGGCTAAACGGGGGTCTCCTTCGCGTACTACCTCCATGGCGTGGGCCAGGAGGGGATCCTCAAGGAGCTTATCCGCCATAGCTCCCAGTGCCGTGTCGTTATCTTCCAGGAGAGCCTCTTTAAGGGGAGCGTAGAGATTCTTAATAAGAAGTTTGGCAGCCCTGGCCCTCTCGTCGAGGTCAAACTCTTCAACGGCCCCCCTCCTGCGCGGAAGGTAGTAGAAGAGCAGCACGGCAACTATTCCGAGGGCTATTATGGCATAAACCACTATCGAAACACCCGTTGGGGCCCCTCCAACAACCCCCGAATACCTGGAGCGGAAGAGGTAAAGGATGAAGAGGCCGCCGAGGGTCCAGGCGAGGGCAGTAATGAGATACGTCCACATGTTCCCCTGAGATGGCTTTGGAGCCTTTCTCCTACCCTCTTCAAACCGAAGGCTCTCCTCTGCTATCTCCACCATCGCCTGAAGGCGCTTCATCCTCTTCTCTATCTCGGAGATTACACTTCCAACGGTAGGTTCCGGCATGTACATCACTCTTCTCCCAAGATGAGTCGAGCAATCCTCTCCGAAACTGCCTCCAGTATGGCCTCGCCCTTCTCGGCGCTCGCGTTCCTGGGGTCGTCGTTAACCCCGTCCGGGAAGAGATCCTTGCCGATGTCCTTCTTTATGATTCTAACCGGAGTGCGCGTTTTTCTCCCCCTCGCCTTGTCCATACAGACGAGCTCTGGCCTTATTGCAAGGATAACGGACGTCTCATCCTCTCCAGCGTGCCCCTGGCTTGAGCATACTGAAAGTATCTCCTCTCTGAAGTCAATCCACCAGTTTATCAGCCATATCTCGACGTCCGGATAAAGCTCCGCGACGTCCTCCGCTGCCTCAGTTAGGGGATAAATGTTCCCCCCGTGGCCGTTCAGAAGCACGATGCGCTCAAAACCCTCCGAGACCAGCTCCGAGAGGATATCCCCAACGTACATCCTCAGCGACTCCGGTCTGACGTTTATGGTCCCTGGGTAGACGTTGAGGGTGAACGTGTGGCCGTACCAAACGGGAGGGGCTACCAGAACGTCCCTGCCTCTTCCCTCAATTTTTTCCTCAACGCGGCGGGCTATCTCCACGGGAGAGAAAACGTCGGTTCCAAGGGGGAGGTGCCTTCCGTGGGCCTCAACGCTCCCAACAGGCAGGATTACAGCCTCAAATTTTTCCTTTATTCTATCAAACTCCGGCCAGGTCAACTCCTCAAGCCTCATTATCGCCACCGTAGAGGGTAACCCTCAAACCTCATAAGCCTTTCCTCACTCTTCTCCAACGCCTATCCTGTAAAAGGGGACTATCCCCGCCACCGCGTAGATGTACTGGGTAAGGAACTTGTACGTGAAGGCTATAGTCATCCCCGCGGGAACGCTACCCATGGCCATGACGACGCCGAGCTCGTTTCCACCAATCCCACCTGGAGTCCCGAGGGCCCCTCCAAGGACGGTGGAGTACGTGACACCCAGAAGCCCCCTCCAGAGAGACACATGAACCCCAAATGCCCTGGCTGTTGAAACCAAAGCCAGGGAGAGAAATAAAGGCTGAAGGGGCGAGATGAGGAGGGCCTCGACAAAGCGCCCCTTCTTGGCTTTTTTCCAGCCAGTATAAAAGCGGTATGCCCAGTCTTCACGCCCCAACCGCTTAAACGGAAGCACTACTATACGGTACAAAGAGTCCTCATGAACTAGTGCCCAGAGAAAGAGAAAGGCAAAGGGAAGCATTGAGTAATTTCCAAAGGCAGCACCGACCACCGTTCCCGGCAAGATTTCAAACACAGTCACCATACTTATTACACCTAAGGACATCCACCAGTCGTCCATGGCGTATTTGGCCTTTACTATGTTCCCCACTGCAGAATTCAGGGTCATGGAAAGATAACTGTTCATAAGGTTGAGCCTCAGGAGCTGGAGAAAACCGACGGAGGAAGAGCCCCTGAGGAGGAAATACCAAACAGCAGTGGAAACCAGGTACGCAAACACGCCAAAGAGAGAGGCCAAAAAGAAGTAGAGAGGCTCAACTTCTGAGAGCTCTATCGTCATAACCTCCTTTGAAATACGGAAGAAGAGAAAGATGGCTAGGATTATCGTGAGGGCAAGGGAGAGGGCCCTCCTGAGATTCCGTTTCAATCTCCCTCCTCCAGGAGCTTTCTGATGTAACGCGGCATCTGAAAGAGGGTCTCGTGCCTCCCCGGGTCGTAGTAGTACAGGTCGAGTTCCTTGGCCCTCTCAAGGTCGACCTTCGTGAAGTCAATATCTCCCTTAACTCCCACCAGGAAGCCCCACGGGGATGCGTAGCCAATGACGGGGAAGCTGAAGTAGTAAACCCTGTCAAAGACATTCTTCATTGTCCTGTACGCGTCCATAAGCTCGTTAGTGAAGAGGTAGACGCTGCCAGCCTGGGTTATGTAGAGTCCCCTATCGTTGAGCTTCTCGTAGGCGTCCCTGAAGAACTCCTCGGAGAAGAGAAGCTTGGCCGGGCCAACCGGGTCAGTCGAGTCAACTATGATGACGTCAAAGCGCTCCTCGGTTTCGCGGAGGTACTTAACCCCATCGCCGATAATGAGCTTCCCCCTCGGCTCCTCTCCCTTTATTAGTCTATCGAGAAGGTCTTTGGCAATGTCGAGGTAGAGGTAGGAAGCCTCGACGACCCCATCGTCTATCTCAACCATCGTGGCCTTTTCAACGGTCTTGTGCCTCAGAACCTCGCGGAGGGCACCGCCGTCGCCGCCGCCTATGACGAGAATCCTGCGCGGGTTGGGATGGGCAAGCATCACTGTATGAACAAGGGGTTCGTGGTAGCTCTCCTCGCCAACCTCCACGAGCTGAACCGTCCCATCGAGGACGAGCAGCTTCCCGAATCCTTCTGTTTCATATATCTCCAGGCGCTGGTAGTCGGTCTGGGTCTCGAAGAGCCTCCTCCTCACTTTAAAGCCCACGCCGTATCCGCGGGGATACCATTCGATGAAGGCATTATCTTCATTGTTGAACCCCATGTCATCACCAAAGAGGGGTTGAGGTTGTAGTTTTAAACATGACGCTTGGGAAGGTTAACCTATGTAAAATTTATAAAGGGACGACGAACATTCTTTAACATGAGCAAGAGTGTAATCAGAAAGGAGCTCTTCCAGAAGGTCAGCGAACTCGCGCCCCTCGTGGAGGAAGGTCTGAAATACGGTGTCCCTCACCTCGTTGGGGAGATAACCGATGGTGGAGAGCCCAAAGTGGATATTTCTGTTACGGTGTTTGAAAACTCGCATCACAGAATCCTCCTTCCCGAGAACGGTGTTCTCCGGTTTATGTTCCCTGCGGATACCCCCAATCCCCGGCGCCTGTTTCTGGAACTCTGGATGTTCCTGAACGGAAAGTCAAGTGGGGACGCTCTAGAACCGGGAAGCGTGATCAGAGGTGTTCTGAAAAATGCCCTCGAAAAGAGAGGATTCGAAGTAGTGTGGATGACCGTCAACGAGAACGCAGAAGGAGGTTACATAGGAGTTCTGGCAACGAAGGGGGGAATCCGGTACAGGATGACGTTTGAAAAGAGGGGAGGAGAGTTCATCCTCCTGGAAATGGAGAGGGTGTAGTCAGTAGGGAAACATCACGACCGCAGCCAGGGCAGCCGCCGGCTTGTCCTCAACCGTTATCTCAGCCGAGGCAACGCGGAACTCCTTGAGCTTCCATCCCCTGACCCTGAAGCCTTCCTCCACCATCTTCCTGACCATTTCTTCGGCCTCTTCCTTGGTGCAGTAGCCGGAGTACTCGTAGATTAGGCCTCCTTCGTTGCCCTCGCTTATGCCAACACCAAGGGCCGCGCTTATCGTCATTCCCGGCTCATCGCTCTCTATGTGGGCGTAGACGGTCGGGAGGAGCATTCCTATGGGAACGTTGTGGACCACCTCTATCCATTCGATGTGCGCGGGAATGACACTGCTCAGCTTGACGAGGTTAACGTTCCCTATGCCGAGCTTGAGGAGAGCGTTATCGAACGCATTGAGCTTTGTTCCTCCTTCTGCGGAAGCAGCACCAATAAACGCCCTCTTGGGGGTCGTCCAGCTCATCTTTCACCACCTATCTCACTTTTTAACTACCCGTTCCCTCATCGCACTACTTATAAACGTTTCGAGGATTCAATACCGATGTCCAGAGAACCCCTGGAGAAGAGGGGAGTTCACGCTCCCTCTTCGTTCCCAAGGAACTGTATAATCCTGCCGAGGCTTGCTGAGACGAAGATACCGAGTATGCTAGCTAGAGAAGTCATGGCATAAAGGTGTTCGCTCAGTACACCGTAGGAGTAGCCGACTTCTCCAACGAGGAGGCCGAGGACGCCAAAGCTCGATATACCAGCGGCCCTGGCGAGGGAGGCCCTAGCATTACCATCCCAGAAAAAGGCAGTGGTCATGATAAGACGGACGATGTATACCACCACGAAGAAGTAGATAACCCCCAGTGACAGCTCGGCATCGAAGTTTATCCCCCTCCAAGCGAAGAATATCGGGGCGAATATGCCGTAGGTAACTCCCGAGATTATCGTGTAAATCCTCTCATACTGTTTGGTTCCCACCAGATCACTGTGGAGCATTAAGCCTACGAGAAACGCCCCTATGCTGAAGTGGAGGCCTATCTCCTCGCTTATCAATCCGAGGGAAGTGGCCAGTATCATGACCATACCAAAAACGGCCTCATCACTCCTCAGCCTGCGCAGTCTCGTGATTATCCACAGTCTGTGCTTTATTCCGAGGACGTAGTTAACCGCCAGCAGACCCCCGATGAAAAGCCCGTCCAAGAGGAGCTCGAAGGCAAGCCTTAGGGGGCTGGGGTGGTAAAGCTCCACGTTTATACCTAGGTAGAGAATGGTGAGGGTTCCGACTTCGCTGATAACGGCGTATGAGAGCGCTATGTGAAGGAAATCATGGCCGAAGAAGCGCGTGAACCTTATGACAACTGGGGCAGATGCCACGGATAGTATCGATGCCACGACAACAGTGTCCACTCCAAGATGATAGTCCGTGAAGGGAAGGGTGAGGACGATCATCACCAGGAGGGTGATGATGTAAACTGGAAGGCTCTTTCTTCCCCCGACACGAACCTCTTCGGGGGTTAGCTCCAGACCCGCATAGAGCATGAGGAAGAAAACGCCCAGCTCCGCCAGGAGCTCCATATCTGAGCGCGGCATACCCTTGAAGAATACGCCAATAGCCAGACCCGCTGTTATCTCTCCTAGAAAACCTGGATAACCGATTTTCTCAAAGAGTTCGGCAAAGAGCCTCGCAACGGCTATTATTATGAAGACGTACCCTATGACCCCAAACGCCACCCTCTAACCTCCTGCAAGAGCTGAAAACGATATATGAAAGACAATGATACAGAGATATAGAAAAAGTTTTGGGAAAACTAAACTCACCTGACGATAACGTTCAGCTTCTGGAGCTTTAGAGTGATGCTGTATTCCCTTGAAACATCCCTGATGACGCGGAGTATTGTCTCCCTGGCGTCCCTCTTTAGTTTATCCTCATCTACACCGGAAAACGAGCCGAAGAGCCCCCCAACCTCCTCCTTAAGGAAGGATGCCTCGATGTCAACATAGACAGTTGAGTCCTTGACGTCCCAGTTGAGCTTGAGCCACTTGAAGGTAACCCTTGGAATAAGCTTAAGCTCGGTGTGGAGCCTGCTCTTAAGGACTTCCATGGCGGGCTCAATCCTGCTCTTCAAAAGTGCCTGCTCGCTTTCCTTCTTCTTCTCCTCAGTTAGGAATGAGAGCTCGTCTACTCCTGCCTGTCGAAGGAGCTTCTCTACTTCCTTCTCAAGGTCTGCCTTCTTCTGGAGTATCTCGGCTGCTTTGCTGGACGTCACCTTGGATCCGGAAGGTGTTACAACCGCGGCAGGCTTCCTTACGAACTCCACATCAACCGTATGAACGGTTATGTAGCGATCCAGCGTCTTTCCGAGCTCCTTGGCATGGTGGTTCAGTATGTCCCGGATTGCCCTCTGGGCTTCGTCTTCCGTCAGTGAGGTCTCAACCGCGAGCTTGACGTTTATTTCGAACTCCCTGCGACCCTTAACATCAAAGTTGGCGGCATCCACCTTGATTCCTGCATCCCTCATCTCACCGACAGCGGTCTTGGTCATTGCGCTGAAGTACGTCCACACGTCCTCAAGGACAGAGAGTGTTATCTTTCCGTCCTTGCCCACTTTTCCTGTCTTCTTCTTGTCTTTCTCAACGATTTCCTGCGGTTTCAGTTCCTTCCCATCGAGAGAAACGCGTATATCCCTGAGGATTGGCTTGACATCGGCCTCCCTCAGTATCACCGGAGCATGTTTGCTTATGGCGTGGAGCATCCTCTTCTCTGCTACTTCTCTCATCTGCCCTTCACTGTGGCCACAGAGGTGGACGTTCAGGTAGAGAACCCCACCGGAGAGCTCACCGGAGAACTCGATGCGGTTGAGCTGAAGGGTTCTTATCCTCCTGGCCTCCTGGATGAGGAGCTTGGCGTACTCCTTTAGAGCACCCTCAAGGTTTTCCCCGCCGGGTATTTCAATGGTTATCTCAACCTCTCCTGGCTTTGAGGATAGTTTGGGCTTCTCTTCAGTGGGTTTTCTTGTTTCTTCAGTTTCTTTAACCTTCTTCTCCACTGGGGGAGTTTTCTCCTCAGGGTGTTTATGCTGAGGTTGGGGTTTTGGAGCGGGTTTAGCTTTCTGAACTGGGGGTGCGGAAGGTTTTGCCGGCGGCCCCCCACCGAAGAGCTCATCCAGGGGGACCTTCGGGGTCTCACTGTAGATATCAAGATTATCAGCTATGGAGAGCTTAGTGCTTATTTCGTCAAGGGAATAAACGTCAATCACCATAGGGGCAGCGGCCATTCCGCGTAGGAGCTCTATGGCATCGTTTCCTTTAACAACGGCACCCGATTCAATCTCCTGACCCTCTGCGGCCAAAACCTTGCTGCTGTCAAAAAGAACCGTTATGTAATACCTTGAACTTCCTTTCTTTCCAAGGGCTTTGATAAAAACGGAGCTTGCACCTGAAAGTGCCTCCTGTATCTCTCTGAGCAGTTCCCCTGGAGAGGTCACGACTATGTTCTCCTTAAGGGGTTTGACATCCGGCAGCTTCATGTTCTCACCGTCTGATTGGTTAGTGGGCGACACCTATATATATCCGAAACACCAAGGGGGGGTGTCCCTTCCCGTTGGGATATACCAACGCACCTATTTAAACGTTGTTGCTCACAGGTGGTGATCATGAGAATCCTAGTGCTGGGGGGCGGCAGTATTGGCCGTCAGATAGCCGAATCCCTCAAGGGAGAGTTTGAGATAATCATCGTCGAGAAGGACGAAATCAGGGCCAAATCACTGGCCGAAAGTGGCTTCAACGTGGTGCAGGGAGACTTTTCATACACCGCCACGCTCCTGAAAGCGGGCGTTGATAGGGCTGATGCAGTCGTCATAACCACGAGAGACCTGGAAACAGCGAAAAAAACTGTGTATGTAATCAGAACCAATAACGGGGGAGTTCCAATAATAACCCTCCTCCCCGATGACATGCCGAAGGAGACACTGGAGGACGTTATCCTTGAGGAGTTCGAGAAGGAAGTGCACGTTGACCACGGCATCTATCCACAGAAGGCCATTACCGAAGCGTTCCTTCGCACCCTACTCGAGCTGGGGGAGAGAAAGAACGCACTCATGCTATATAAAAAGCTCCAGGAGCTAAAAGGAAAGGGGGATTCCCTCCTCATCCTGACCCATGACAATCCCGACCCCGACGCCATATCTGCCGCCGTAGCTCTCTCCGTCATAGCCCAGAACGCCGGTTTGAAAACGACCATAGCCCACGGGGGCGAGATCACCCACCACGAGAACCAAGCCTTTGTGAACCTCCTCGGGGTTCACCTTAGGAAGGCCTCCCGCGGTTCATACGAGATAAGAAAGCACCCGTTCATAGCCCTAGTGGACTGCCAGCCCAACGGCAACCTGACGGTTTTGGATCCCGACGACCTCCCCAGGGTGCAGGTGATAATAGACCACCACCAGGTGTTCCAGCACCTCCACGAGCTCCTGCCCGACGGTGCCTTCCTGGATATAAGGCCGGAGGTCAAGTCCTCCGCGGCGATACTGACGGAGTACATAAAGTCCCTCAACATAACGCCCTCCGAGAACCTCGCGACTGCCCTCTTCTATGGAATCTACACGGACACTAAGAAGTTCTCAAAGCTGAGCCACGTCGATTTGAAGGCGATAGAGTTCCTGGCCGGGCGCGTCAACCACGAACTCCTAGATAGAATAGAACACCCGGACATCTCAACAGAAACTGCGGAAATACTGGCAAGGGCCATACTCAACAGGAGGGCATACAAAAATGTCGTCGTTTCCAACGTAGGTTTCATAAGGAATAGGGACGCCCTGGCAGAATCGGCGGATTTCCTCTTGAGGCTGGAAGGGATAAGCACTGTCCTGGTCTTTGGTATAGTGGACGATTATATAGAGATGTCGGCGAGAACGAGGGATGTCCGCGTGAACATAGGGGCCGTCATGAAGGAGGCCTTCAGCAATATCGGGAGCGGGGGAGGGCACGCCACGATGGGCGGTGCCAGGATCCCCCTGGGACTCTTCAAGCTCGCGAAGGACAAGAACTCATTGCTGAGGCTCGCCGAGGAAGCTATAACCGAGAAGTTTCTCGAAGCCCTTCACGTTAAGGAAGGCTGAGCCTGTGGGCCCGGCCCATCCCCCACTTTCATCGAACGCCGGAGGGCGTACTCCAGCGGGCCGGAGGGGGCGGGCTCTGTGCGCCCGGCATCGTCTTACCCGCTCACGGCAACCCGAAAGCTCCCGGGCGCGACCGTCATGGAAAATTTTTCGGGAGGGATTTTAAGGTTTTTGAATTTGATAACCAGTAGGAATATTCATTGGAGCACTTCATGCCGAAAAGTATATAAGCGGATGAACAGACCCGAACAATGCCCCAGTTAATTTGTAGAAGGTGATGATCATGGCGGAGAAGGTTAGGAACATCGTCGTTGAGGAAATGATGAGGACCCCTGTTGAAATGCAGCAGGTTGAGCTCGTCGAGAGGAAGGGTATCGGACACCCCGACAGCATAGCGGATGGAATCGCTGAGTCCGTCAGCAGGGCCCTCTCAAGTGAGTACATCAAGAGGTATGGAATCATACTCCACCACAACACCGACCAGGTTGAGGTCGTCGGAGGAAAAGCCTACCCGCGCTTCGGCGGCGGTGAGGTCATCAAGCCGATATACATCCTTCTCTCAGGAAGGGCGGTTGAGATAGTCGATAAGGAGGAGTTCCCGGTACACGAAGTTGCCATAAAGGCCGCGAGGGACTACCTCAAGAAGGCCGTTAGACACCTCGACCTCGAAAATCACGTCATTATCGACTCCCGCATCGGCCAGGGAAGCGTTGACCTCGTCGGAGTCTTCAACAAGGCCAAGGAGAACCCGATTCCACTTGCCAACGACACCTCCTTTGGCGTCGGCTACGCCCCTCTCAGCGAGACAGAGAGGATAGTCCTCGAGACCGAGAAGCTCCTCAACAGCGACGAGTTCAAGAAGAAGTGGCCCGCGGTTGGAGAGGACATCAAGGTCATGGGCCTCAGGAAGGGCGATGAGATAGACCTCACGATTGCAGCGGCTATAGTTGACAGCGAAGTCGACACCCCGGACGACTACATGGCGGTAAAAGAGGCCATCCACGACGCGGCATGGGAAATCGTGGAGGAACACACCCAGAGGCCGACCAAGGTCTACGTCAACACCGCTGACGACCCGAAGAAGGACATCTACTACATCACCGTCACCGGTACCAGCGCCGAGGCTGGAGACGATGGCAGCGTTGGAAGAGGCAACAGAGTTAACGGCCTCATCCCGCCAAACAGGCACATGAGCATGGAGGCCGCAGCTGGCAAGAACCCCGTTTCTCACGTCGGAAAGATATACAACATCCTAGCCACCCTCATAGCCAAAGACATAGCCGAGCAGGTCGAAGGCGTTGAGGAGGTTTACGTCAGGATACTCAGCCAGATAGGCAAGCCCATCGACGAGCCGCTCGTTGCCAGCGTCCAGGTCATTCCGAAGAAGGGCTACTCCCTTGACGTCATAGAGAAGCCAGCCTACGAAATAGCCGACGCCTGGCTCGACGACATAACAAAGATACAGAAGCTCATCCTAGAGGAGAAGGTAACCGTCTTCTGAACTCTCTTCCATTTTCATTCTCCTCCAACTGGCCTCTCCAATCATCGCCATTATCTTCCTGTGGAGGGCCTTTATCATCTCCCTCCTGTCCTCCATGAGAACCACATCACTTGAACCTATCGCCTCGAGGTTGAAGGCGAACGGGCTCGGAAGCTCGTTTCTCTCGAAGACGACCTTAATCTTCCCCTCCCTCACCCAGCTCAGGAAGAGCTCAGCCTTTTCGACGTCCATCTTGTCCTCCATTATTTCCCTGTAAACCTCTCTAAGGAGCGGGAAGTCCGGGTAGTGCTCCTTGAGAACCTTGAGGAGCGAAACCGCTATGACCTGCTGTCTACCAAGCCTCTTCTTCCTCCCCACGTATCTCCTAAGAATCAGGAAGCCCCTGTTGGCAACGTGCCTGAAGCGTCTCTTCAAAAGCTCCGTGTTGTCCAGCGCCCTCTTGAGTATTTCCCTGAGATCCTCCAGCTGGAAGAGCTCCCTTATTTCGGTCTCGCTCAGCCTGGCCTCCTTTGGAACCCTAAGGAGGAAGCCGTTGTCGTTGAGGGCTATGCCGACGTTTACACCCTTCCACCGCCCGACGGCGTATGCAAAGGCCCTGCTGAGGGCATCGTTTGCCCTTCGCCCTATCAGAGTGTGGAAGAAGTATTCATAGACCTTCTCCTTCTCTACCTCTTCAACCAGAACGGTTTCATCATCCGGAACCGTCGAATACCTCTCCTGCTCGCGGAAGTATGCTATTATTGCCTTGGCGGCCCTCTCGTCTATCCCGTACTTCTTCATGAGGAGGGACTTGGCCCGCTTGTTGTTCAACAGCCCCTTCACCTCTCCCCTGAAGCGCTGGACGTCGAGGGCCAGGTCAAAACTTAGCGGGAGCATCTCAGAGAACCAAGCGGGAATGGTGGGTTTCGCCCCTTCGCGCGGGACGACGTATATCCTGTTGCCCCTGCTCTTGATGAACTCGTACGTCCTTCCAGCCAAGACAAAGATGTCTCCCGGCATCAGCCTCTCGGCGAACTCCTCCTCAACTGTCCCGATTATCTGTTTGTCCATTGTGTAAACCCTAATCTTCGCCTCGTCTGGAATCGTTCCAACGTTCATGTAATAGATCGCCCTCGTCATCTTTCCACGCCTTCCGAACTTCCCGTCCTCCATCCAGATTTTGGCGTAGACCTTCCTGTCTTCAAGCCCCTCGTAGCCTCCGGAGAGGTACTTCAGGATGCTCATGAAGTCCTCGAAGGGAAGCTCGTGGAAGGGATAAGCTCTCCTAACGAGCCGATAGGCCTCTTCGACCTCCCAGACCTTGTAGAGGGCCATGCCGACTATGTGCTGGACGAGGACATCAAGCGGGTTCTTTGGGATTCTGACCCTATCTAATCTTCTGTTCCTCGCGTTGTGCGCTAAAACCGTAACCTCAACGAGGTCGTCCCTGTCGAGGGCGAGGATAACGCCCTTGCTCACATCGTGGAGCCTGTGTCCAGCTCTACCTATGCGCTGGAGGGCTCGGTTAACGCTCTTTGGAGAGCCGATTAGGATGACGAGGTCTATCGTCCCTATATCCAAACCTAACTCCAGAGATGTACTGCTGACAACCGCCCCCAGTTCTCCCCTCTTCAGCTTCCCCTCGACGTCCAGACGGACCTCTCTCGACAAGGAAGAGTGGTGAGCCTCTATCAAACCTTCAAACTCGGGAAACCTCTTTTTAAGGTTGAAGGCCACTCTCTCGGCACCGCTCCTCGTGTTGGTGAAGATGAGCGTCGTCCTGTGCTCCCTTATGAGCTCCACCAGGCGGTTGTAGAGGGCATCGCTTAGAGTTCCCGCGTCGGTGTAGATGAGGTCTTCCACAACGCTCTCAACCTTTATTTCGGTCTGCTTTGCAAAGGAGACGTCCACGATAAGGCCTGGCCTTGGGGTTCCATCGTCGTTGAAGCCAAAGACGAACTTGGCAACCTCCTCAAGCGGATGAATCGTCGCGCTCAGGCCAATCCTGATGAACTCGTTCTCGGCCATCTCCTGGAGCCTCTCAATGCTCAGCGCAAGGTGTGAGCCGCGCTTGTTTTCAGCGAGTGCGTGGACTTCGTCAATGATGACGTACTTTACCGTCTTCAGCCTCTCGCCGAACTTGGGGGCGTTCAAGGCTATCGCAAGGCTCTCAGGGGTGGTTATCAGGATGTGGGGCGGCTTCTTCACCATCTTGCTCTTCTGATAACTGGATGTGTCGCTCGTCCTTATCCCAACCCTTATTTCAGGCAGGTCATAGCCGAGTTCCTTGGCCACTTCCTGTATCTCAGCCAGCGGCCCCTCAAGGTTTCTCTTGATGTCGTTGTTCAGGGCCCTAAGGGGTGAGACGTAGAGGACGTAGATTTTATCCTCAAGCTTTCCCTCTTTTCCGAGAAGAATCAGTTCGTTTATGGCGGAGAGAAAGGCGGAGAGAGTCTTTCCGGAGCCGGTGGGGGAGGAGATGAGGACGTTCTCTCCCTTGTGGATTTCAAGAACAGCATATCTCTGGGGAGGGGTGAAGGTGTCAAACTCCCGCTTAAACCACTCCCTAACCGGCTCGCTCAGAATGGAGTATATCTCCTCGTCCTCGTACCCCCTTTCGGCCCACCGTATCATGATCGGTACTTCTTAGGTTCGATTAAAAACTTTTTGGCTTCCAAAATCAAACCAAACTTAGCTTTCTCAGGGCATCCATAAGCTTCCCCAGCTCTCCAAAGTCGAGTACTTCATCCCCCAGCGGCACCAGAACCCTGAGCTTCGAGATATCAAACTTTCGAAGGAATGGAGAAACTATCTCCCTCGTCACATCGTTCCCGTAGGCCCAGGGGCTGAAAGCTGGAAGGACTATCAGTTCTTCTCCTGCCAGAAATGCCGGGACCTTTATCGCGGCACCAACCTCATCTCTCAACCTTATAGCAGGATGCTCATGGCCGATTATGAAGCGCTTTCCTCTCACAAGCTTGTGGCCGTGAACGACCTTCCAGCCGGAGAGCTCAAGTTCGTCTACTATCTCAACCCCCAGTTCCCGGAGCCAGAGGATTCCAACGTCGTGGTTGCCCCGGACGAGAATTATCTCATCAACAAGCCCGTTAATCCCTTCAAAGAACGTCCTAAGCTCCTGCATCTCCCTCTTCAACGGAACAAAGGAGTGCTTGAGGTCGCCGTCTATGATGAGCCTCTTAGGCTTCTCCTTTTTAAGAAGCCCTTGGAGAGAGGAGATTAGCTCGTCCAAGAGCTTGGGGATGTAGTGGCCCTCGCTAACCATAGCCTCCTCGAAGCCTACGTGGAGGTCGGCGACGATTAGGGTATTCCCAATCTTCAGCGCTTTCTCGGGGAGGAACTCAAACTTCATGGAGAAAAGTTAGAAAGGGGGTTAAAAACCCTAACTCAATCGAGCACCAGCTCGACCCAGTTTTCCCTCCCGAGCTTGTAAACGCGGACGAGACCGCGCTCTTCGAGCCTCTTGAACATCCTCCATGCTGTCGTCTTCGGAAGGCCGAGTGCGTCCCTAACCTTGGACTGGGGTGCCTTTCCGCCGTTTTCGACGAGGTATATCAGGGCTCCCCTCTCGTCGTCGTTGAGGTCCGGGATGGACTCGATCTTCTCCCTGAACCTCTGGAGTGCCTCCGGGCTTGCGCCGCTCTCGACTTTTTCAGGACCACTTCGACGGCGCAGGTAGAGATAGGCGCCGCCAGCGATCACCAGGATACCTATTAGGGCACCTATTATTTTTCCCGTCGATGAGCCGCCCGTTCCACCACCGGGGGTTGTTGTGGTCGTTCCGGTGGATGAGGTGGAAGTTGTCGTGGATGTCGTGGTAGTGCTTGTGGATGAAGAGGAAGCTGGTGAAGTGGAGGTAGAGGAGGTTGATGTTGTCGTCCCACCAGAGGGTATCGTCGAGGTAGTGGAAGGTGAAGAGGTCGTTGAGGAGGTGGATGACGTCGATGAAGTTGAAGAGCTAGAAGTGCTCGTTGAGCCCTGACCACCGGAAGAAGACGTTGTCGTGGTCGTCTGGACTGGGATTATGTAGGAGACGCTGACGTTCCCAGGGGGCATGACTATTGTGTTCCCCCGTATTTCAAGTGGGATATTGCTGAGGTCGGTTACTATGGCACCCCCTGGCAGGGTTATCGAAACCTCCACAGGGCTCTGGAGGGAGACCGTCCACACGGGCCCCTCCTTTGACGTCAGGTCAGGAGTGTAATAGGAGACGAGCACTTCACTAGCGTTTCCAAAATAAACAGTGGCATCGGTCCCGTTGATATCCGCGGGAAGGACGTTTCCGTTCTCGTCCAGCGCAATGAACCCATCCACGTTGCTCCCAAGGAGGGGAACATCGAGCACCACTGTGTAGTTGGCAGTTAAGACGGTCTCGTTGACGAGGACGTAGCCATCGGGATAAACCGTCAAGGAGAGGGACTCGGTGTACTGCGCCGAGACTGTTGGGAGGGTAAACAAGGCCAGGATGAACGTGAAAACCATCAGTGAGCCCATGACACGGGCATTCTTCATTTTTTCACCTCCTTCATCCACCCCATGAGATTTTTTCCTTACTCCACCAAACACACTAACAGGAACATTGTTTAAAACGTTTCCCCGAGAGCAGGCTTAACCGCTGAATTAGGAGAGGCCCTCAAAAAAACAAATAGGGATCGTAAATTAAAAAGAAATTCAAGGAAGAAAAAATGAAGATAAAAGTCGGTGAATCAGTGGTGGCCGTGACCCACGCCACGTCCTCCACCGTAGTGCACCGGCCAGTACATGCCCTCGTGCTTCTGGATCCACCTGAGCCTGAAAGCGGCCATCCTGATGTCAGGGAGGGACGTTTTGATGAGCTGGAGGGCCTCCTTAATTTTGCCCTCCCTGATGAGCTCAGTCACGTTCTGCCTGAGCTGGATGAGCTGCTGGGTGAGGTTCTTGATGACGCTGACATTTGCTCCCGTAAAGTTCTGGAGCCTCTCAAGGGCCCTTATCTGCATGTCAAGCTTCCGGGAAAAGGCGTTTGCGATGCCATGAGCGTGCTCCACGACGAACTGCCTCATGAGCCCCCTAATTGCCTGGTCAAGCTGTCCCCTGAGCTCCCTCGCTCTGGGCAGATCAGTCCTGAGGGCGGTTGCGTTGCCGCTCATCGCATCGACCACAACCTTCTTGTAGGCTTCCCTGGTTGCATTGTAGAGCTCCTCCACTTTCGTCACGTTGAGGCCCTGCGCCTCAGCGGTCTTTATCAGCATCTTCACATGGAGGAAGTACCCCCTCATGCGGAGTGCCTCGACCCTCGCGATTGTGCAGTTGTTTGGTTTCACTGGTTCAATCTTGCCCGCCTGCATAATAAGCACGCGCTTGTAGTCCCTCATCGCGGCAATGGCCGTGTGAATTGCCTCCTTGTAGCTCCCATTGTAATAAAGTGCCCATGCCTCCGTTCTAAGCTCCCCGGCGTTCTTGAAGAGTTCAACCGTCTCGTTGCTCACGTTGGTTGAGTTGGCCATGAGCTCAGACGTGTAGTTTGCCAGTCTGTCCACGATGCTCAGGAGGTCCTTCGCGGCCCTCTGGAGGGCGGTTACGCTCATGGTAACATTGGCCGTTGTGTTGGGGGCATTCCCATGTCCACTCTTCTCCTGAGCGCCGCTGGTGTTCCCTGCCAGTGCATAGGCCGGAACTATTGCCATTGTCATTATGAGTACAATCCCCACCACCAAAACCTTTCTCCCCACCATGCCTCATCACCATGAGTACCTGCAACGCCATTGTATATGAGGGATTCGCCGAAACCTGAAGGAAGAATTCGTTTCAGAATGTTCCAATATCATAACATAGGTACTAAAAGTTTTCAAAGGCATATCAAACCCTGATAAAGTATTGAAAAATCAAACGACCCCATTATTTTCGAGTTCTCTGACGAGCAAGGCTATGTTACATATTCCCTCCAACACGCTTTCAAAATTCGGAGTCTCCCCAAATTGAGCAAACAGCGAGCCAAAGTTGGGGTGCCACGCGTCGACCTGCTCTCTCCCCTTTGCAGCGATGATATACACGACCCAGCCCTTCTCCTTGAGAACCTCCACGAGCTTCCAGGCACTAGTCATGTCGCCTTCATCCCGTATTTCGATTCCATACTCCTCACGAACCTTATCGAACAGCTCGTTCATGCTCTCACCGGAGTGAGTTAGAAGGACGGTTAATAAACTTTCATAGGAGCATCTTGAGCGCGACGATGATGAGTAGAACCGCGAATATTCTCTTTATGAAAACCGGACGGAGGCGGTGGACGGCCAAGGCACCGTAGTGGGCACCGATTATCAGCCCGGGGGCAAGGAGGAGGGCAGCGTGGAGGTCAACCTGGCCGAGGCGGTAGTGGCCGATTGTACCCGCGAGCGCCGTGAAAAAGAGTGAGAGGCTGGAAGTCCCCACGGAGTACCCCATCGGAAGGCCGATGTAGGTGTGGAAGAGGGGGACGTTTAAAACGCCGCCGCTTATACCAAGGAGACCTGAAGTTAAACCCGCGAGGATTCCAACCAAGGGGACGCGCCGGTAGTTTATCTCTCCTGCTGTTTCGTTATGGCATTCGCCCCTGCTACGGAAGAGGGAGTACGTCAGGTAAAGGAGGAGCCCCGCAAAGATTACCTTCAGCGGTCGGGTGGGGATAAGCGAAGATAAGTAAGCCCCGATGACAGCGAACGGCATGGAAAAAGTCTCTTTTATCAGGACGACGCGGAAAAGAACTGCTCCCCTGCGGAGGTGAGTGTAGGCGGAGGCAAGGGCGCTTATGGTTATGCACGCAAGACTCGTGCCTATAGCTAAGTGAATCGGCTCGCCGAGGATGACTAGGGTTGGAACTATCAGGAAGCCGCCGCCTACCCCAAGGAGACCGGCGATGAAGCCTATGCCGAGTCCAAGGACGAAGTTCAGCAGATAGTTGAGCATGAAGCGTGATACCCTAAGGGAATTAAAAATCATTCGGCTCATGGAAACGGGTAACCCATCCCCTTGAGGATCATCCTTATCGCCAAGAAAGCCATCACGACGGCAAAGGCCCTCGTAAGCTGTGATGCCCTAGTTCTCTTGGCTATTTTCGCCCCGAGCTGGGCGCCGGTTATGAGACCGGGAACAAGGAGAAGCAGCCACCCGACCTCGACGTTGCCCATGGTGTAGTGCTTTATCGCTCCTGACGTGGCGGTAAAGACTATGGCGAAGCTGGAAGTGGCAACCGCGTAGTGTATCGGGAGGCCCATGTATGTTAGGAAAGGTACGTTTATCGCCCCACCACCGATTCCGAGAAGGCCACTGGCTATTCCCGCGATGAAACCGCCGATAGGGATGATTTTGTAGTCAAGTTTGACCTCCTCAATTCTGACCTCTTCGGGCTCAACGCTCTTCTTCCTGTATATCCTAATAGCGACGAGGAAGAGCACGGCACCGAAGATTACCTTGAGCTGAGAGGAGCTTATGTAGCTCGTTATCCATGCCCCGATGTAGGCGCCGATGACGGCCGTTGAAGCCAGCAGGAGGCCTGCCTTGTAGTGTATTCTGCGCTGCCTGTGGTAGGCTATCGCAGAGCTCAGGGATGTGAAAACGATCGCCGCGCTGGAGGTGCCAACGGCGTGGTGTATCTCAACACCGAGGAAGTTAAGAGTAGGGACTATCAGGAACCCCCCACCAAGACCGAACATGGCAGCAAGGATACCGATGAAGACGCCAATGAAGAAATAAACACCCCAAACAAACGCCCGCATGTTTTCACCACTCGAAGGTTACCGCCTCCACGAGTTTGACGAGCGCCTCGAAGTCCTCGTCCATGTATTCTTTTGGCAGGCCGATGCCCTCCTCCCCGGCCCAGATCAGCGGAAGGTCGTTCTTCTCAGCTATCTCCACAAGCCTCTCAGGAACCGCTCCAATGACGACTCCTTTACCTGGCTCAGCGTCGAAGAAGGACAGCTTAATCACGATCCCCTCGAAATCTGGCCTGAATCCGAAGGCAAAGACGTTCCTCCCTGGAATGTCGTGGTCCGTTAAGTCTTCTATCGCCTCAATGAGGGCCTTCACTAATGCCCACTCACTCTCAGGATTCTCAACGTAGAAAGCCAGTCTGTCGTAAACTTCTCCTTCCTCATCCACCAGCTCGGTGTAGATTCCCCCTCCAGTCTCAAGCGGGGGACTGTAAGGTTCAAGGAGTTCTTTAAGCTCGTCCATCCACATGTTCCCCACCTCAAAGCATCTTTACTTTCTCTGGCGGGCGGATCTTCACGACCTCCCTGTTCACGAGGGTATCTGGAACTTCCCCGCGGAGAACAGCGAGGAGGTTCCTTACGGCCTGGAAGCCCATGTCTTCCATCGCTTCCTTTGAAAGGCCAGCGTGGTGAGGGGTTAGGACGGTCTCCCACTCGTACTTGAAGAGCTGGTGTTCAGTCACCGGTTCCTTCTCAAAGACGTCAGTCGCGTAGCCCTTAAGCTTACCTTCCTCGATGGCCTTAACGACGGCCTTCTCGTCCACGAGCGTTCCCCTGCCAATGTTGACGAGGTACTTACCCTTAAGGAGCTTTAATCTCTCCTCGTTGATGATGTGGTAGGTTTCAGGCGTAGCGGGAAGGGCAAGGATGACAATATCGCTCTCCTTCAAAACTTCATCGAGCGGGAAATATTTCGCCCCGACTTCCGCCTCAACCTCCTCCTTCCTTGAGCGAGACCAGTAGATTATCTCCGTCCCCATTGCCTTCATTCTCCTCGCTATGCCCTTTCCAATGGCCCCCATGCCGAGAATTCCGACCTTCTTTCCGTAGACGGTCTCGATGTCCTTGAACGCGCTCCATATCATTGCGTGGCTCTCCCACTTTCCGGAGCGTATGAGTCTGTCGGTGTAGGGGATTTTCCTGAGGAGGGCTATCGTCAGACCGACGGCGAACTCCGCCACCGCCTCGCTAAGCCAGCCGGAGACCTTGGTGACGTATATCCCCTTCTCGGTCGCGGCATCAACGTCAACGTGGTCGTAGCCGGCCGAGTGGCAGCTTATGACCTTTAACCTCCCGGCCTTCTTGATAACTTCTCTTGGAACGGGATTTAGGGGGGAGACTATTAGTCCGTCGTAGTCCTTGATCTTCTCGGCTAACTCCTCGACGCTGGGATAGAGCAAGAAATCGACGTCAGCATACTTCTTCAGCTCCTCAACGGGCTTGCTCTTCATCTTGAAGATAACCAAAACCTCTGGCTTCATCGTATCACCGTTAAGATATGCGTCGAAAAAGTTAATAAACCTGTCGGGCTCACTCGTTGAGCCCGCGGACGATATCAACGACGTCTCTCAGTCTGGAGACAACAAAATCGCAGTTGCCCCAGAGTTCCCGCTTCTTGCCCTCGGGATCAAGCAGGATTGAGAGCATCCCCACGTTCCTAGACCCAACGCAGTCCTTCGAGGGATTGTCGCCAACGTAGACCGCTTCCTCCGGCTTCACCCCGGCGCGCTCAAGGGCCAGCTGGAAGGGCCTCGGATGGGGCTTGTAAAAGCCTGCATCTTCACTCGTCGTTATCGTGTCGAAGAGGTCGAGGATTCCGAGGGCGTCTAAATGGGCCATTATGTAATCGTTGTCGGAGTCAGTTATTATACCAACGTGGAGTCCCGCCCCCTTTAAGGCTTCAATGGTTTCTTTTGCATCTGGAAAGAGCTGGCCGTACCTCCGGTGCATCTCGATGCTGATGTCCCAGAACTCCTCCGGAACCTCGAAGCCGTACCTCTCGGCCACTTTCCGTATAGCTTCAGTGTCAACCTCGCGGATTTTAACGTAGGGCTTTCCGGTGAGTTCCCTGAAGAGAGCGGAGCTCTCGGCCTCGTACTCCTCCCAGAGTTTTATATAGTCGAGGTCTTCCCTTTCGGCCCTCTTGAGGACTTCCCTCACGATGTTCTGGTGGGTAATGTTTTCGCCGGCCTTCGTTATCAGCGTCCCCACGAAGTCGAAGAACACAGCCCTTATCACGGCCACCACCGGGTATGCTTCTCCAGGTCATTTAAACCCCTTTCCGTCAGTTCGTCAAGATTTCTATGGCTCTCTTTTGACAAATTGGCGAAAAGACGATAAATTTTTAGAAAAACTTTTATCAAAGAAGCGGGGTCTTAGAATGGGTGATAAAAACGGAGGCAATACTCCTCGTCTGGGGAGTAAGGGATGAGGTGCTTGAAAAAATCCCCGTGGAAGGGCAGTGGCTGTACGGGGAGTACGATTTCATAGCCAGGGTGGAGTTCGCCGATGTTGCGGAGATGGAAGCCTTTGAGAGGCTCCTGAGGAGAATCATCAACGGGAACACCTACAAGCTCCTGCCCGTAAAGATCTCGGCAGTTAGGGACAGGGAAAGTATGAAGGTCTCAGTGATCGAAGCCATACAAGAACTCGCCGTGTGAGAGCTCCAGAAGTGTTTTTATCAGCATGTTATCTTCCTCCTGCGTCCTGACCGAGAAGCGGATATAGTCGGGAAGACCGAAGCTGGAGCAGTCCCTTACGAGCACCCCCTTCTCCTTCAGCTCCTCAACCGTCTTTTTGGCATCTCCAACGTGCTTTACGAAGAAGTTCGCATCGCTCTTAACCCCAAGGGCTCTTTCAATCCTCCTCTTCTCCCGCCAGATTAGGGGCATCGTCCTCTTCAAATGCCTGAACTCATCCTCCAGCAGGAACTCAAGGAAAGCCACCCCTGTTGAACCTATCGCCCAAGGCATCCTGACGCTCCTGAAGGCTTCCGAGAACCCAAGCACGTAGCCGACCCTTATCCCTGGCAGGCCGTAGCTCTTTGTGAAGGTTCTGAGCTTCACGACGTTCTCTCCCTCAGGGCTTTCGGGCCTCTCCACGAAGTCTATGAAGGCCTCGTCGAGGACAAGCAGGGCGTTCCTGTCCTCAACGGCATCTAAGAGGGGTTTCAGCTCCCTTTTCCTGTAGAACTTCCCATCCGGGTTGTTTGGGTTGCAGAAGAACACTACTGAGTTTTTCTCAACAAGCCGGGAAAGCCCTTCGGGGTCGTTTGGACCTTTGACGACCATCGCCCCAAAGATTCTGGTGACCCTTTCGTACTCACCGTAGGTGTGAGAAGGGATTATCACCTTCTTACCCCTCAGCCCAAGGATTCCAAGGAGATAGAGGGCCTCGGTTATTCCAGCCGTTACAGTAACGGGCTCGCCCACCAGCTCTGATAGGCCTTCCTCAAGCTCCTCATAGTAGAGGTAGTGGTCGCTTATCTCCCTAGCCCTCTCGAACATCTCATCCAGCCACTCCGGCGGATAGGGGTTCAAGGAAGCCGAGAAGTCTACCAGCCCCTCATCCTTTCTCCTTGCCCCGCCGTGGTAGGTGGAGAAATTCACGGCTTCAAGCATGGGCACACCCCCGTTGCGAGCGGTATCATCACGATCACAACCCACTCAGCAACAATCGTCCAGTAAACCCTCAAAGCTCGTTTTATGTCCTCGTTTTTTGGTTCTCTACCTGGAAAGCCGTAAACTCCAGACTTCTCAAGCCAAACTCCGAGGACTGCACTCATGGCCGCCATTGGCTTGTCGGAGTTTATCTTGAACCTCGCCATCTTGCAGTACTCCAGAATCTTTCTCCCGCCGAGGGGGAGGTAGAGGAGAACGGTTAGCCGGGCAGGGATGAAGTTCAGGACATCATCAAGCCTCGCCGAAAACTTTCCGAAGAACTCATAGCGCTCGTTCCGGTAGCCGAGCATAGCATCGAGCGTGTTCACGGCGCGGTAAACTACCACCCCCGGAAGGCCGAAGAGGAGGAAGTAGAAGAGTGGCGCCACAACCGAGTCGTTCAGGTTCTCCGCGAGGCTCTCTATCGAAGCCGAGTTCAGGTGGGCTTCATCGAGAGCTTTCGTGTCCCTGCTGACTATCATCGAGACAGCCTTTCTCTTCTCCCCAATGTCATTGGTTATCGTCCTCGAAACGTGCTCGTGGAGGCTCCTCACGGCGAAGGAGCTTTTCAGGAAGTAGGCCGCGAGGATGTAGTTGAGTGGGAAGGGAGGGCAAAAAGGCAGAATTGAAAGGAGAAATGCAAAGGTAATTACAATCAACGCTGTGAAGAGTCCAACCATGAAATCAAGGACTGGAGAGCACCTCCTGTAGTGAGAGTCGAGAAAGTCCACTATCTTCCCGAACCAGACGACAGGATGGAGCTCCGACGGAGGCTCGCCGAGTACCAAGTCCCACGCGAGGGCCAGGGAAAAGACCGCTAAGGCTTCCATTCTCCAAAGGCCTCCTTTATTACGTGATATTCTTCGAGGATTCCACAATTTGGCTCTCTCACGCCCTTCCTCACGTACCAGGCAGGATGGCGGAGGTAACTCGCATTAAAGCCGAGCTTCCTTAAGGCCCTCTGGGCTGTTCTGCCGATTGCGAAGACCGCTTTCGGTTTTAGAATCTCCAACTCCTCAGCCAAAAGCTCCAGCGCACCCTCAGGGATGCCCTTCAGCCTGTTTTCAGGCGGATTGCACTTGACGGCGTTGGCTATGTAAACGAAATCCGGGTTGAGGCCGAGGGCGAAGAGAACCTTCCTTAGGAGCATTCCCGAGGCATCCCGGTAGAAGCATATTCCAGTCTTTCCACAACCCCTCCTCCCAGGGGCCTCTCCGACGAGGACGAGGCCCGAGCCAGGCCAGCCGTTGGCCAATGGAAGTCCTTCGAACTCCCCAATTTGAAGCTGATAACGGTAGTTCTCCTCGCCGCAGGAATGGATCGGGTCTTCCAAAAGCTCCCGGTAAAGCTCCGTGAGCTTTTTTCCAGTCTCAATGTCCCGCTCCCCGACCACAAGGAATCTCTCAGAGGGGTTGTAGATCGTCCTCGCGTAAGGGCCGTATGTTCTCTCGTCGAGCACTAAAAAGTCCCTCCAGTCCCGGATGGGAAAAAGAGTCGTCTTCAGGTTCCTCGGGTTGATGTAAACCTCTCCGGTCTTCCTGAGCTTCCCGAACTCCAAGAGCATAATGGATAAAAACTCCATGGGGTTTATAGCTTTGGTGGTTGAATGACTAAGGGAGTTGCCTTCTTTTCGGGTGGCAAGGACGGGCTTTACGCCCTCCATCTCGTGGGGAGAATGAGGGTAGAGGTGCCCTATTTGTTGACCCTCAAGACGACGATAGGACTCTCCCCCCACTGGGAGAACTTTGAGGCGCTGAAGACGTTGGCAAATGCAATGGGGAGGGAGGTTTTAACCTTTGACATGGCGAGGGGGAGTGATGCACTGGCGAGGTTCATAGGGTCACTCAACGTTGATTACCTCATAGCGGGTGATGTTTACCTCGAAGACCACCTGAGATGGGTGGAGCACTTGGCGGAGAAGGCCGGCGTAAAGCCCCTAGAGCCCCTCTGGGGAAGGGACACAAAAGAGCTCGCGGAGGAAATGCTGGATGCAGGCTTCAGGTGGGCAATAATAGCGGTAAATAAGAAAAAGCTCGGGAAAGAGTGGCTTGGCTACACCTTCCGTTTGATTGATGATCTGGAAGGCTTTCTCAACGCCAACCCGGGCGTTGATCCAATAGGTGAGGCCGGAGAGTTCCACACGGTCCTGTTGGAATCTCCGCTCTTTAAGGAGAGATTGACATCGAAATAAAGTCCGTTGAGGAAAGCGAGAGGTACTGGTGGGTGAGGTTTGGGCTGAGAAAGACATAATAACGTTTAGGCGTTAGGGGTACTGAGGTGAGGTTTATGGGAACGTCCGAGATCGTCATACGGCTCAAGGTGCCCCCCGAGTGGGAGGGAATGTTTGAGGCCATTAGGGAAAAGGTGATCCTTGAGGTCTCCCAGGAAATGCAGCGGAGGATTGGAGAGGCAAGAAAGTTTGAGGAGATTCTAAAGAAAGCTCAACCTGACGAGGAAGGCCTCAAAAAGCTCGAAGAGGAGATAAAAGAGTCAATAGCCCGGAGATATGGGGCGGTGTGAATGGAGCTTGTGCTCGACTTCAACGTCATCTTCTCGGCACTTTACGGAAGAGGCGTTGCTTACAAAATTTTTATGGAGAACCACGTCCTAGATAAGTTCCGACTCTTGATTCCAGCCTATTTATGGGAAGAGCTTGACTCCAAGCGCGAGAGAATATCGAGGCTCACGCATTTGAGTGAGGATGAGGTTGCCTACGTGCTTTCGATTATACGGAGACAGACTGTTGTAATTCCTGAAAACGTAATCCTTCAAGGAGTGGAAAAGGCTGGGGAAATCTGTCCTGACCCAAAAGACATCCCATATGTGGCCCTCGCTCTGGCACTCAACGTCCCACTTCTTACGGGAGACAAGAAGCTTGCGGAATCTGTTGGTGGATATATCAAGGTTTACACTCCCAGAGAAGTTTTAGACTTCCTTGAAGGCAGGTCTGAGCTATGAACGCCCAAGAACTCCTCAAAAGGCTCGAATCACTGGGGATAACCCTTGATGCAATGATTGACGCAGCCTTGGAGCTCTATATCGGGGAGGAAGAAGAGGCCGTTAGGGAAAAGCTGCAAAAGCTCATGCTCCATTATCTGAATGACATCAACGCCCAGGCCCTTCTGATGGCCGCTCTGCTGCTTGAGGATGCTTTTAAAGTCGAGGGCGACCCCGTGAACCTCGTGGCAGATGAGCTCATAGGAATAAACATCGCAGAGTACATCGGCGGAAAGATGGCGCTCTTCAACTTCTTCTACTACGACACGAGGAAGCCCGGAATCCTGGCGGAACTTCCACCCTTTCTGGATGATGCCATCGGGGGCTTTATAGCCGGCTGCATGACAAAGGTGTTCGAGGGAGAATTATGAGGAACGTCCTACCGTTTTTGACAAGAGTTCCCGTCAAAGGGGACTTTGAAAAGATTCCAAACGAGCTGTGGGCCTTTCCTCTCGTGGCCCTTGTTAGCTCGGCCCTTTCAACAGCCGTTCTGTACCTAAAACTCCCCCTCGCCAACGTGCTCGCGGTTCTCGCTCTCTACTGGACGATAGGCCTCCTCCATCTAGACGGCCTGGCCGACTGGGCCGACGGAATAATGGTCAAGGGAGATAGGGAAAAGAAAATCCAAGTTATGAAGGACGTGAACACTGGGGTAGCCGGGCTTTTTGCCGTTGTCATAGTTCTCCTCCTCCAGGTCTACTCCCTCCAGCGCCTCCCGTTCTACGCTATCTTCTTAGGCGAACTGAACTCCAAGATGGCCATGCTTTTGGCTCTGGCAACCAAAAAACCCCTCGGAAATGGGCTGGGGGCGTATTTCATGGGGAAGATGAATTGGAGGCAACTGGCCGTTGGGGTGTCCCTCTACGCCCTCCTCTACCTTCCCGTTGGCCTCTTTGAGCCGGAAGCTTTAGCTGGAATCCTCGGACTCCTTTTTGGGGTCTACATTGTCCGACTCTCTCTGAAAGACTTCGGCGGAATAAACGGGGACTGCATTGGCGCCGTTGCCGAGATAACGCGGACCGGGACGGTTTTAGTTATGGCCATCGCGTGGTGGTACGCGTGAGTTGTGCGATGGGTTTAAATTCAGGGAAGGACAAAGAAGGGTGGTGGAAGCATGGAGAATGTTGAAAAAATACTGAGTGAGCTTCCCCCTGCGGCGAGAAAGGAGCTTCTCGACTACGCCGAGTTCCTCATGAAGAAATACAAAAAGAAGGGCAAGAAGTTTACCTTCTCCTGGGAAGGGAAGTTAAAGGACATTAAAATGAGCTCCGTAGAGCTCCAGCGCAGGCCACTGGAGTGGAGGAAGGATGTATCTGGTTGATACGAACGTCTTTCTGGAGATACTCCTCAGCCAAGAAAAGAAAGAGGAAGCCAAACGATTCCTGATCGAAAACGAAGGCAAGCTTTCCGTTAGTGATTTCGCCCTTCATTCCATTGGGATAATCCTGTTCAAACTAAAACGGCCCGAGGTTTTCAGGGAGTTCCTCAACGATGTTCTGCCCAATGTAACCCTCCTCACACTTCCAGAGGGCAAATACGAATACGTTGTGGAAATTCACCTTCAGAGTGGTTTGGATTTTGACGATGCCTACCAGTGTGCCCTGGCAAGGACGTTCAACCTCACGATTGCAACCCTCGACAGCGACCTTCTCAGGGCCCCGCAGGATGTAAAGGTGAAACTGCTCTAAATTCACGGTGGTATCTTTGATAATTATCCTCGCTGGAGGAAGATCAACGCGCATGGGGAAGGAGAAGCCCGTTCTTAGGATAGCTGGAAAGGAGATGCTCCTATGGATTTACGAAACTGCTTCGAAGGTCGGCAAGACCATCGTTGCCCTCTCACGAAACACACCGAAGACGAAGGAGCTGTGTCTCCGTGAGGGGATTCCCTTCATTGAAACGCCAGGTAAAGGATACGTTGAGGACGTTCGGTGGCTCCTGAGGGAGTTCGGGCCTTTTATAAGCTCCTCAGCAGACATTCCCTTCGTAAAGCCGAGCGATTTTTATGCCCTCAAAAAGGCATTCGACAGAAGGGAGAGTCTGACTGGAGTTCTGCCTCTCCAGAAAGTTCCCAAAGACCTTAAACCGCTCGTTTACCAGGGTTACGCGGTAGTAGGCCTCAACGCCGTGGGCCTTGATGGGGAGAGGTTCTTTGAACTTGAGAACCCGCTTTTGGCATTAAACGTCAACACGCCGGAAGAGTTAAAGCTCGCTGAAAGGATAGAGAGACTCGTTAGGGGGGATGAAAGTGAGATACCGTAATAGGATAGCGAGTGCTTTGGCATTAATCCTCCTTGTGATGGTCGGGACTGTCCTCCTAACAGGTTTTCTGCTTTTTGCTCTCCTCCTGTTCGCGATTTTTCTTCTGCTCATCGCCGGTCTCTACGTTTACATACGCCTAAAGCTCTGGTGGAGGAAGAGACATCCGCCTAAAGAGCTTGAGAGGCCGGAGGATTACGTCTAAAGTCCCAGCCCCTCGATGATGTAGTCTATGTCAACGCTCCTCTTCACAACACTGGCAAACCTCTCTATCTCCTCCTCAATGCTCCACTCCCCGACCTTCACAGGTTCAAGACCCTTCTCAGCCCTCAAGGTGTTGAGAAACCGCTCCGTGAAGGCGAAGTTGTGGAAGATTCCGTGGAGGTAGGTGCCGAAGGCCCTCTTGCCTATAGCTCCTTCGGGCTCAAAGGCCCCGCTCCCGTTTATCGAGGTGATCACCGAGAAAGGTTTATCGCTTGTGGAGCGCCCCATCCTGATCTCGTAGCCCTCAACCATCATCCCTTTCGCAGGCTCCCACAGCACCTCAGCCCTCAGGTAGTTCGTCCTCTTCTCCCGGGAAAAGACGGTTTTGGCTGGAAGGAGACCGATGCCCTTGATTTTTCCGCGTTTTGATTCAACATCATCAACTATCTCCTCCCCAAGCATCTGGAAGCCGCCGCATACTCCCACGACGAAAGAGCCTTCCCTGTGGGCTTCGATTATCGCATCCTCAATCCCGTTCTCCCTCATCCAGAGCAAATCCTCCACGGTGTTCTTGCTTCCGGGAATTATTATGAGGTCGCCACTTATTTCCTCAGCCCTCGTCACGTAATCCACGCCGTTCGCCCAGTGGAGAGGCTCGAAGTCAGTGAAGTTGCTTATATGCGGGAGCTTGATTATCTGGATGTGCAGGTCGCCCTTAACCTTCGGGAACTCGGCAAGCGAGTCCTCTTCAGGCAGGCGGTGGTCTATGTAGGGCACAACGCCGAGAACCGGCTTTCCGTAGCGCTCTTCGAGGAACTCAAAGCCCGGCTTTAGGAGGGAAGGGTCACCCCGGAACTTGTTGAAGACGAAGCCCATAACGAGGTTCCGCTCCTCCCCGCTCAAAAGCTCCATGGTTCCGACGAGCTGGGCAAAGCTCCCGCCCCTGTCTATGTCTGCAACAAGAATGACCGGAGCGTTTACGGACCTCGCAACGCGCATGTTGGCTATGTCGTAGTCCTTGAGGTTTATCTCGACCGGCGAGCCGGCTCCCTCGATTATGACCAGCTCGTGCTCCCCTATGAGGGCTTTCAGGGCTTCCACCGCCTTCCTAAAAAGTTCCTCCTTCCGCGAGAGCATGTAATCCCTGGCGGAGACGCTCCCCATCGGCTTCCCCATGAAGACGACTTGGCTCCTCAGGTTGCCCTCGGGCTTGAGTAGGATCGGGTTGAACCTCACGCTCGGCTTTTTCTTGCAGGCGAGCGCCTGAAGGTACTGGGCGCGGCTTATCTCGCCCCCTTCGATGCTCGGTGCCGAGTTGAGGCTCATATTCTGGCTCTTGAAGGGAACAACGTCATAGCCGAGGTTCGCAAAGATTCTGCAGAGGGCCGCAACGAGAAGCGACTTTCCGGCTCCCGACATTGTACCTTGGATCATCAGCGCCTTTCCCATCTTCTCACCTCCGGGTAAAGAATTTCAGGGGGCTCAATGCTTCCCTTAACGCGTATCCTATCTGTCTTCGGCAGAATTTCTCTCACGCGCTCTATGCATTCATCCACCTTCTCAATGTTGGCCCCTTGAACGAGCGGGTCTATTCTGAGCCTCATTTCAGGGGTGATGGACGCTACGAAGCGTGCTATCCTTTCTATTTCGTCGCACTCCACGAGGCCAGGTACAAAGACCGTCTCTGCGACAAGCTTCCCTGTTCCCGCATAGCTTCTGAAGTTCTCAATCGCTCTTCTGTTAGATACTCCCGTTATTCTACGGTGGAGTTCATCATCGAGGGCCTTTATGCTGAAGGTTGCACCCTCGGCGAGCCCTACCATCTCGTCGTCGAGGTTCTCGCCGTTGGTGACGATCCAGGGGTTTATCCCCTCACGTCTGAGGGCTCGCATTAGAGTCTTGAGCTCGGGGTCTAAGGTTGGTTCTCCACCGCCGAGGAAGGCAGTTGTAACCTCTGCATTTTTCAGAAGGTTAGCGACCTCATCAACGGAGAGGTATCTGACTCTGCCCGCCTTCCATATGGAGTCGAGTCTTCTGCGCGTTTTCAATGGCAAGCAGAGGCTCCAGCGCGTTACCTTTCTCCACACGCAGAACGAACAGTTCCAGTTACAGCCATCGAATAACACGTAGGCGCTTCCACTCTTGAACCTGACCACATGGTAAATCCTCGTCATTCCCCCACCCAACAGATTTAAATTGTCTCTGGATAAAAAGTCCACGGTGGTCGAAGTGAAGAGCCTCTTCGTTTTAGTCCTGGGAAACACGGAGGTCAGCTTGATACCTGGAATAAGCGTCGCTGGAGCGTCTCCCGAACTTACGAAGCTGACTCCACCTGCCGACGCTGAATATCTCCTCTACGAGAAGCCGAGGATAATAAACGCCATACCAGTAACTCCCGAAGGACACCCAACGCCTGCCATAATCACCAAGGCAGCGAGGGAGCTTGCGAACTTTCCGATACTCGTGGTCAGGGGAGGAACACACCTCGCTCCACTCGTGCCCCACGTACACATAAGCTCCGCTGTCGGAAGGGACTTCAGGAAAGAGCCGGCACTCCCAGAATTCGGTGAGATTATCAGGATGGCAAAGCTCCTCGGTGAGGAGCTGAATAAGACGGACATAGAGGAACTGGTGATAGGCGAATCAACTCCCGGCGGAACCACAACAGCCCAGGCCGTCCTCTGGGCTATGGGCTACGATGCGAGGACGAGCTCTGCCGCTCCAGATAACCCGCAGAGCCTCAAAGAGCAAGTTATTGCTGGAGGATTCAAGAGGGCAGGAATCGAGAAAGGCCAGCTAAGAGACAACCCGCTCGAAGCGCTCAGACAGTTCGGAGACCCGATGATGACCGCCGTCGTTGGTCTGGCGCTCGGCTTTAAGAAGAACATCGTCTTAGCCGGCGGAACCCAAATGCTGGCAGTATCTGCCCTTCTGAAGGCCCTCGGCGAGGACTTGAGCAGGTTCATGATAGCGACCACTAAGTGGGTCGTAAACGACAGGAGCGCGACCTTCCTTGATACGGCGAAGGAGATAGGAATAATCACCTACGCGGCCGACCTAGACTTCTCAAAGAGCGAGTTCAAAGGCTTAAGAGACTATGAGAACGGCTACGTCAAGGAGGGCGTTGGAGCTGGAGGGGCGACCTGGCTCGCCGTCAAGGCCGGCTTATCACCTGATGAGATTTCCGCGAAGGTTGAGGAGCTCTACAGAAGGCTTATGGAGATGAAATGAGCACCTTTTATTTTCCGTTCTTTTCCCACTTCCTTAAACTCTCCTCCAGCGCCCCTCTAACTGCCCGTCCGATGTTTATTCCAAGCTCTGTTGCCGTCCCGGCCCACTCTCTTTCTCCCTCAAATCCTGAGCAACTGGCTCTTTATTCCAATCTCTCTTGCCTTTTCGTACATCTTTAGATCATCTGTAACGAGGACGGCCTTGCAAACTTTTGCACAGGCCAGAAAAAGAACGTCAAAGCCGCTCATCTTTGTCTGAATTCCGAGTTCTATGGCTTCGTCGAGAAGGTAAATATCAGAATAAAAGCTTGAATGCTGGATTAAAAACTGAACGGCGGCCTTCGAGAGGGTCTCACTGCTGGAAAGCCTTGAGACGACTGTTGCAACTTCGACAAGCATCACAAGAGGCTCGTGAAGGGCCATCTCCCCACTTTCCACTTTACGGAGAATTGATTCAGCTTTCTGGTGGAGGGCAAGCCTTTGGAGGTAGATATCGTCCCTCTTCTTTCGTCTCGGAGGAACAAATCCCTTAACGAAGACGCTGGTGTCCAAGACAGCCTCAATAGTCATAGTCTTTCTCCCTCATTTTCCTTACCATCGCTGTAATATCCTCGACATCTTCGTCATAGTTAGTGAGGCTCTCAGCCAAGCGTTTAATCTCGTCGAGAGTTATCCGTTTCATTCCAAGTTTTTTGAACTTCACTTCAAGCATCAGATCCTGAGCATCAAGAAAAATCCTCTCGATCTTTGCTTCTTCCATCCTCTCACCAAGGTGAATTTTGATAAATGTGTATTTAATCCTTTCTCGATGATCCCCACTTCTCCAAGCTCTCCTCCAGCGCCTCTCTAACCGCCCGTCCGATGTTTATCCCAAGCTCTGTCGCCGTCCCAGCCCACTCTCTTTCTCCCTCAAAGGCGAAGACTCCTATTCCATCGCTGGTTGTCCCGGTCGCATTGTAGCCGAGCCTCAGCAGGGTGTAGGTCTTCGCTTCCGTTGCGGTCATTATTGCGTTTGCCATCGCTCCGACCGTTAGGCCGTCCTCAATCACGACTGCAATGTTTATCGTTCCAGGACTCCAGGGCGGCGGCACTTCACCCGCTATCGCCGGATTGGTTATTCCGGCCGTCACGTAGGCCGTAACGCTTCCGCTCCTTGAGACGGCCAAAACTTTCTCAACGTTCGCGGCAGTCATGAAGCCGACGAAGGCCGTTAGACCGTTCTCCCGCTCGAACTTCAGGCAGTCCTCCATGCAGTCGCCCGAATAGTTCCTGGGAACCATCATGAAGAAGAAGCCGTTTGCCCTGAATAGGCCCCCATTATGGGGAGCGTTGCTGAGTGCGAGCATCGGCCCTTCAAAAGGGAGGATGAAATGATTGAACTTCACCGCCGCCTCCCCCGATGGTAGTCCATGCGGAGGGCTATGAAGATGAATAAGAAGAGTATCGTGAGGTAGTAGCTCACACGGAAGGGAATAACCCCAACAATGCCGAGCGTATAGAGGAAGGTAAGAAAGAGAACCAGAACGAGGAGAACCCGGTAGGCTTTCTTTCTCTCCATCGGCAACCCTCAGGCGGAGTTTTCATCCCGGCTCAGGAGCGACCAAACTCCTCATCGGGCCTCCTTTCGGTAGCCCCTGTATATCTCCAGGCTTCTCCGTGCCCTAGCGCGCGGAATGTGGTGTCCCATTATGGTGTGTATCTCGTCCGCCACGGCGGAACCGTGCTTTACTGCTCCCCTCTCGGTTCTAATCCTCTCTATCCTGAAAGTGTAACCACCAACCTCAAGAACCTCACCGACGGCGAACTCCTCGTTGCGAGGCATTTTAACCCGGAAGGACTGCGTAACCCCACCAGAGGTATAGATTGAGACCTTTATGACCTTTGGATAGGTGAGGCTCTCGCCCCAGAGGGTCTTGACTTCCTCAACTTTAGCCCTCTCCACCCGTTTGTCCCCTTCGAGCTCTATACCGGTTATCCTGACCTCCTCTTCCTCCGTCTCGACGATATCACCGACCCTTATTTCCTCGCCCTCAGGAAGCTCGGCCTCGCTCTTGAAGCTCCTCTCGTGCTTGCTGACGATGAGCGGAACCTTCCTGAACTTCGGAAGGGTGACGTGCCAAACATTTCCACAGTCGTTACAGCGAAGGGTAAGCTCTCTCCCCCTCTCCTTTATGACCTCAACGTTCTCGCTACCGCACTCAGGACATACGAACAGTTCCTCCATTTCTCTCACCGGAAAGGAAGAAGGGAAAACGGTTTATAAACCTGCCCCAAGGAGCCACTTCCAGAGGGGTATGAAGTCAATCTTCTTCCCATCAACGGTTTCCGTGGCCTCGTATTCCCACGTAATCACCTTTAGGTTTTCACAGCCGAGGGTTTTTGAAGCGGAGAGAAGCGCTTTTAACTCCCTCCTCTTTGTCTCTGGATCATCAACACTCCAGCTGACCTGGATCAGCTCCGAGACCTTCGACCCCCTTGAAATCACGAAATCAACTTCCCCCTCGCGCCCTTCCCAGTAGTGAACCTCGATTAGGGGGTCAAAGTAGTGCTTTCTCCTCAACAGCTCAACGGCTACGATGTTCTCCAATCTGAAGCCTAAGTCCTCCACTCCGAGGGATTCTGCAAATCCGACATCGGCCAGATAGAGCTTTGGAGCACTCCGTAGGGACTCCACACTGTTGCCGTGGTACTTACGAACGGGGATGACGAACCCGATGTCCTCAAGGTAGGAGAAGTACTCATAAACGGTCGGTTTGCTTATTTTGACCCCTATAGAGGATAGAAAACCGTGGAGCTTTCTCACCGAGGCCTTCCGGGCAAAATTCCTTGTTATAACCCGGATCAGGGCCTTCATGGCTGAGCTCTTTTCAACACCGTATCTCTCAATTAGATCCTTGTAAACTATCAGGTCAAGGTACTCTTGAAGGGTTTTGATCTTGAGGAGGGGCGAATAGTCCACTATTCCCGGGAAACCGCCGTATCTGAGGTACTCGTCGAGGAGAGCAAAAAGCCGACCCCTCCGGGCTTCGGTTAGGGGAAGAGTCGGTTTAAAACTCTTGAACTCCAAGAACTCCCTGAAAGACAGAGGAAAGAGCTGGAACGACAGCGTTCTCCCCCTGAGGGAAGTTGCGATCTCCTTCGAGAGGAGTTTGGAAGAAGAACCCGTTAGAAAAACCCTAGCGTTTCCCCTCTCCACCAGCCGCCTCACGAACCTTTCCCATCCATCTACAGCCTGCACCTCGTCAAGGAAAAGGTAGATAACCCTAGCTCTGGGGTTGTGCTTGTGATAGAGCTCAACTATGCTGGAGAGATCCATGGCCGTCATTCCAACTAGCCTCTCGTCCTCGAAGTTAACGTAAAAAAGCCTCCTGAGGGGGAGCCCAGAATCCATGAGCCCCTTCATCGTCGCGTAGAGGAGGTGGGTCTTACCTACCCTCCTGAGGCCAAAGACGGAAAGGGCAGTGGCGAGGTTCGTAGGCAGGACGAGCTCCCTTTCCTTCACCTCTGGGAGTCCAAGCTCCCAAAACTCTACTATGGCCTCCTCGAGCACCTCTCTCATCATATGTACAACTCAACTTTACCATATTTAAGTGTTTTTGTCAAATTTGGCTTTACCATCAGAGCTGGCTTCCCTCCTCTGGGTTCTTAATCTTCAACAGCGGGCAGACGTCCATACACTCGCGGCAGTGGGTGCAGGAGCCCCAGTCAACGATTATTTTCTTGCTCCTCTCGTCTATACTTAGCGCGTTCTCTGGACATTTGCCGACGCAGACCCCGCAGCCGACGCACTCGTAGGCCCTCTTAATGAGGTAGTAGGCACTCCAGGCCTCTTCTTCGTTCGGAGCTTTGGCGGTTCTCGTTCCACCTATGAACTCAACCTGCCCTGCTTTGATAGCATCTCCCTCGACGTTTACCTTTCCAAGGATTGGAGCGACCTCAAGGAGCCTCTTCCTGTTGAGGACGGTGTTGAAGGTCAGCTCGTAGCCATCGTCGGTCTCTTCGATCTGAACCCTCACTGGCTCCCACGAGCGCTCCTCTGGAATATTAACTTCCAGCTTCCTTACTATAGCCTTCTCGCCCTTGCTGAGCTTCTTCCAGCGCCAGAAGCCGTAGGTTACCCACTCCTCCGAGAGGTCAAAGCGCCTCCTCCAGTACTCAAGGGCTTTCCTCCACTTCTCCCAGAGCTTAGGCTTCTCCCTCCTCAGCCTCTCGAACTCAGCTAAGGAAGCACTAGGACAGAGGAAACATCCTATCCTGTCGAAACCGCGGGCGTAGAGCGGGTTGTACTTCAGCTTCCTGCTGAATATGTAGAGCCAGACCTCTATGGCCCTCCAGTGGAAGATTGGAGATGCCCCAATCTCGTTCGGCACCCACTTGTTCCTCCACACGCGTGGCTGCTTGAAACGCTTTATGCTCTCATACTTTCTCTGGCCGACAAACATGAGGACGCCCTTTGGGTAGTTCTCCTTTATGGCCATCGTTATTGGCCCGAGCTTTGTAACTTTACAGCACCAACGGTAGTCCCTTCCCGGCGGCGAGAAGACATACAAAGCTCTCCAGAAGGCGTCGCCGGCGTCGGCCACTATAAACTTCGCTCCCTTCGGCTCAAGCTCCTTTCTCAGCTCCTCAACGTATTGAACCGTTTCAGGGAATTCGATGCCCGTGTTGTTAAAGAAGACTGTGAAATCGGTCCCGAACTCCTCCAGCGCCAAGCCGAGAACCGCTAAACTGTCCTTTCCGCCGGAGAATGCAACAGCCTTTGGAAGGTCGGAGTATTTGTTAGCAACCCTCCTCATGAACTCCCTGCTCTTTACGACCTTCCCCTCAAGGGCTGTGCTGTTCGCCCTCAGAACGTCCTCCACGGTGGCCTTCTTGCCCTCGCGGTAGTTGACGGTCTTCTGCCTCTTCGGTTTTACGCCGGTCCCTCTCTCCTTCCGCATTAACGCTTCGTAGTCCTTCTTGGCTATCCCCGTGGCGAAGACTTCTCCTTCCTCCGTGACGAGTATAACCTCATCTCCAACCCTTATGCTCGGCTCGGCCTCGACTATTCCAACTGGCAGAAGGTTGGCGTTCTTCTTTACGGGCTCGACCGCCCCATTATCCACGACTACCCACTTCTTCATTTCCTTTCCGAAGCGCTTCCAGAGGGCGATTGCTCCCTCCATCTTCAGCCCCGCATGCCACTTCAGTTCGAGCGGGTCGTACTTGATATAACCAAAAACGTAGCCGTCAAATATTATCTCGTAGGCGTCGTCTTCGCTCGGGAGCTTATTGAGGAGGACGATTTTTCCTTCCAGGATTTCGCCGATATCCACACCGTAGTGCTCCATGAAGGCTGAGCGAATGAACTCGATGTCCTTCTCAAATGCGAAGCGCAGGTCTCCTGGTGGGGTGATGTTGAGCCTGAAAACTCCCTCCTTCCCGTGAACGGCGCAGGAGTCGCCGATGAGCGGGACGTTGCACTTCTCACACCAGTTTATGTATGACTTTCCAAGGAAGACTGGTCTCCCCATTCTTCTCACCTGGGAATTGAGCGGAGTGGGAGTTTATAAAGGCAGATGGTCGGGGAATGAACCAGCCAAAGGGAAAACTCGTGATTAGACTTCATCGTACTCAACGACGTGGCGGTACTCTATTCTATGGAGGAACCGTGGTACTTCGCTTCCACTGAGCACGATGACATCCCTCGGATACCTGCCCTTAGCTTTTCCTGACTTCACCTCAACCCTCATGCCCGGCACAACGGCGTCTATCTCGTAGCCCTCGCTCTGGAAGTAATACACCTTCCTGAACTTCCGGTAGAGGTGCTCCTGAACGGCCCATTCGTAGAGAACCGACTCCTCGACCTTAACATGGCTCCATTCGGCGAACGCCCTTGCCATCAATGGGTCCCTGATGGCAAACTTCCGGTTTTTCTTTGGGACGATTTTCTTCCCCCACTGTGAGAATGGTATCTCCAGAAGTACCTTAAGCTCGGAGAGGGCTGACACGTAGCTCCTTACGGTGTCCCTGTTGACACCGGCTTCTTGACCAAGCTCGCTGTACGAGAGAGGGCTTGGTGCCTTGGATATTATCGCCCCCAGTATCTCCCTCGCGATTTCTGGATTCTTCTCCCTTTCAAGGCTTCTGAGGTCGGCCTTCAGTGCGCCCACTATATCACTCTTCCGTATCCTTCTATTTAGGTAAGCCGCGTAGCCCCCGGTCCTAAGGTAGCTTTCGAAGGCATCCTGGCCTTTCCCTGCAAAGTAGTCCTCAACACCTGTTAGGAGATGGTAATAGTCCCTGAAGCCGAGGGGCATTATTTCGAGAACCTTTCCACGGCCCTTCCTCCCGGAGAAGTATCCAACGGCCCTATTAAGGTTGACCGATACTGAACCCATTACCGTGATGACATCGTTTTTAAGCTTCTTCCGGTTTATGAGGTCAATGATGGCCTTCCACCAGTTCTTGGCGGATGTAACCTCGTCGAGGAAGATGAGAGAGTTCTTTATTCCTTTGGTCTCCTTGAGCTTCAAATAAGCCTTAAGAACGGCCGAGAGGTCATCCTGGTTGTCGAGCATTGTGCAGTCATAGTAAAAAATCCCGTAGGGGTTTTCCCTTTCCCTGAGGAGCTCGTTTATGAGGAGCTTCACTCCGAGGGTTTTGCCGACCCTCCGCGGCCCAACCAAAAAGTTCACGGAAAAGGGTTCGAACGAGAGTTCCCTTATCCATGAGGGGACGTACCGGTACTTTAATCCCCTCCACTCTTCAAAGTCCGGATCTCCCTCATGAACCCACCATGGGTTATACTCCTCAAGGTCGAACATGGGATTTGATAGGAGTCTTTGCTTATATGTCTTGCGGAACGATATTCGGCAAAGATTTATAAAGTCTTGCTGAACAATAATCGCTATCTCTTTATAAATACTGGCCGTTTCCAGCAGGCAATACCAAAAGCCGAAACGGAGCAATAGGGCAACACTCAAAAGACCACAGCAACATTTATAAGAACTTCAATTCTTCTCAAGTTTGAGAACTAATTGGGGGTAGTGGTAATGGGAGGTTTCGCCGCCTTCGTTATACTCGTGCTTGGACTGTTTCTGCTGCTGCTCCTGCTTCTGGGAGTGAAGGTTATACGACCCTACCAGAAGGGGCTGGTTGAGAGGCTCGGAAAGTTCAACAGGATACTCGACCCGGGTGTCCACTTCATAATCCCGTTCATGGAGCGCGTTAAGAAAATCGACATGCGCGAACACGTCGTTGATGTGCCGCCCCAGGAGGTCATCTGTAAGGACAACGTCGTAGTAACCGTCGACGCGGTCGTCTACTATCAGATAATGGACCCCGTGAAAGCGGCCTACAACGTCAGCAACTTCCTGATGGCAATCATCAAGCTCGCACAGACGAACCTCCGTGCCATAATCGGTGAGATGGAGCTCGACGAGACCCTCTCTGGCAGGGACATAATCAACGCCCGCTTGAGGGAGGAGCTCGACAAGATAACCGACCGCTGGGGCGTCAAGATAACCCGCGTCGAGATACAGAGGATAGACCCGCCGAAGGACATCCAGGAGGCGATGGCCAAGCAGATGACTGCTGAGAGGGAGAAGAGGGCAATGATACTCATCGCCGAGGGTAAGAAGGAGAGTGCCATAAGAGAGGCTGAAGGACAGAAGCAGTCGGCGATCCTGAAGGCAGAGGGTGAGAAGCAGAGACAGATACTCATCGCCGAAGGTCAGGCGCAGGCCATCAGAAAGGTTCTTGAGGCGCTCCAGATGGCCGACGAGAAGTATCTGGCGCTCCAGTACATCGAGAAGCTACCGGACCTCGCCAAGTACGGCAACCTCATAGTGCCCTACGACACAGAGGCCCTCATAGGGCTCCTCAGGGTCCTCCAGAAGGTTAAGGACAGCCCCCTGCCGAAGCCACCCGAGAGCGAGAAGAAGGAGCCAGAGAATAACAACCTCGACAATCTGGAAGTGAGCCCGGAAGATCTTGAGAAACTCAAGGACATGAAGGAGTGAGGGCCATGAGCGCTCTCTTCCCCGCTTCCCTTTTGATCCTTGGGCTCCTGATAATACTGCTCGACATGATGGTCACGGCCTTCACGACCCCGATAGGCGTTACCTTCGCAGTCCTCGGTATTCTACTCGGCTTCGGTTGGGGCTTCACCGAGAGCTTCGTGGTGGCGCTTATATTTGGCGTTCTTGCCTACATCCTCGTCGGTAGGTACATCAGAAAGGACGTGGAGGACCTCGGCGAGAAGGAGAAGAAGTACACCTTCGACCCGGTCGGAAAGAGGGGCAGGGTCGTAAAGGTCGCCGAAGACCACTACCTCGTCGAGCTTGAGGGGGACAAGTGGATAGCCCTGAGCGACGAGAAGCTGGAAGTCGGGGACACCGTTGAGGTTGTTAAAGTGGACGGTGTGAAGTTGATAGTGAGAAAGGCATGAACACGTGATTAACACTCCCCAGAATGGGCTCTATTTATCCTTTTATGGCATCTCACGCCAGATATAACGTGGTATTTTACCTTCTTTACACCCGGTTCTAAATTCGGACATCCAAAAGCGAAAAACGTTTATTCTATGCATCCATAATATCACGGGTGAGCCCTCCTGTCTATCCACGGAAGGAAAAGGACCTTTCCGAAAGAACAAATCCCGACAACATTCCATAATCGCCATATATGTTAGTCTCCAAAATGGAGAAAACTTTATATAGGATGAAAACGCAAAAACAAGTAGTGGTGCCTATGGAGTACGTGGTGTTCGTTGGATATGAGAACGATGCTGAACGGAAGAGGGTCGATTACCTCCTGAGCAAATGGGCGGAGAAGGCCACGGTAAGGAAGCCAGGAGGTTTAGTCTTCTTCATAAAAACAGAGAAGGCCGAGGAATTCCTCGAGGAGCTCCTCTCAAAGCTGGAAGGCGACCCCAGGGAAAAGGTAGAAGTGTACAGAGTGGAGGAGGAGGTCCTGGTAACGAAGACGAAGAAAAAGACCCTCCACTACACAATAGACGAGGAAAAAAAGGTCGTAGAGCGCTTCATCGGGTACCTGCTCTCAAAGCTGAACGCGAGCTATGCCTACTCCGATGCGATGGCGAAGGTATACAGTGCGTACACCCGAAAGGGGAGGGCCACGCTGAAGGTTCTTCTGAGGGGTGACGGAAAAACGGAGGTCACGATAGAGATAGAGGGTTACGGTGATGTCGTTGATTTTCTGGCCGATAAGATAGAGGAGGAACTCAAAATCTTTGCGGGTGATTGAAATGGGGATATTCGAAGAGGGGAGGACGGACTGCGTTAAAACCCTGCTGAAGCCGGCCGAGAGAACCCTGAAGCAGGGGCTCGACATCCTGGGGGAGGACTTCGATAGAAGGGCAGACCTGTGGAGAAAGATCAAGGACAACTACGACCGCTACCTTGATGGAGAGTGCGGAGAGTTCCTCAGCGACCTCGACAGGCACTTTCAGTCCAAGTTTGAGGGAGCGCTGGCAATACTCGCCTGGAGCTTCTGGAAGAACGGGGAGGGATTCGAGCCAGCCCGGAGAAGGTACAGTGAAAAGGAGCTTCAGGCCATTGAACGGGTTCTGAGCTACAACGTCTTCGAGATACTGAGCCACGACGAAGTCATGGCGAGGATAATGCGCAAGGACGCTGACATACTCAACATGCTCCGCGACTACTACCTCAACGTTCAGCGGTGGATGGACGAGTTTCTGAACGACCCATCGGTAAAGCTCTCGCTGAGGAACTTCCTGAAGGAGAAGTGGAGCTCATACAGAGGCAAAGTTGACGAGGCCATCAGCGATGCAACGAGAAGGTTCACGTGGTTCACGAACTTCCTTCTGGGAGTTTCCGAAGAGGAGAAGGCCCTCGAAGAGTTCTACCAGAAGCAGATGTCAAAGATTAGGGAGCGCTACGAATCCCTTATGAGGGAAATGGAGGCGGCAAAAGAGGAGGAGATATCCCGCATTCTAAAGGAGAAGGAAGAACTTGAGCGCCAGATGAGGGAGCTTGAGGACAAGATAGAAAACGACGAGGAGAAGGCCCGCCTGAGGGAAGAGCTCGAAAGAATGCGCTCGGCACTCGATGAAAAGCTCGCCGAGATACAGCGGAAGGAGGAGGAGCTGAAAAAGAAAGAGGCGGAAATAACCAGCAAGGAGAAGGAAGTTCAGGAGAAGATCAGGGAGATACTGAAGGCCCAGGGCAAGATCGAGAAAGGTTCGCGCTTCGTCAGGCGGGATGAGGCAAGGATAATGGAGATGAACTTCACCGGCAGGCTGAGGGAAAAGCTCGCCTCGGAGGTCAAGATAAACGGCAAGACCTTCAAGCCGGGAACCGTTGAAGAGAGGGCCACCTACGATACCTCGGTCTTCTCTGACAAGCTGGAGGAGCGCGACCTCAAGAACGTCCCAGAGAACACGGAGCTGAGCGTCGAGTTCACTGAGAAGAAACTCCTGGGGAAGAAGGGGAAGGTTCTCGTTAAAGCACTCTTCTATTCCAGGCCCAAGAAGTACGCGGAGCTCGGCTTCGATGTTGACCCGCTCGAACTGGCCGATATAAACGCCCTCCTCATAGACGCCAAGAAGAGCGACGCCGACAGGGTGATACTCCTCGTCGCCTCCCCAACTGGCTTTGAATCGAGGGTGAGGGATTACGTCAACTCCCAGGACTTCAGGAGAAACTTTGTCTCTGGAAAAGTCTCCTTAGCCCTCCTCGACCTTGAGAGCGGCGAGCTGACGATAAACCCCCACGATGAGTACGCGAAGGCATTTGAGCCCTACCTCCGGCTTGAGAGAGATGAAGAACTCATGGCAAAGCTGAAGGAGCTCATCGAGGATGGAATCTTAGTGAGGGGCTACGTTGTCCTTGATGATATGCTCAAGCACGGAAACGAGGAGGACGTGAAGAGGGCCTTCCACGAGCTCTCGAAGGAGAAGGGCTACATCACCAAGTTCATCGAGGGTGTCGGCTTCGTAATAGCGAGAGAGGGTTTCATCTGAGGTGGGAGCGTGGAGATAGACAGGGACTTGATCGAGCGGAAGCTTGGGGATATAAAGGGTGCCCTGATCGAGCTCAGGAGAATAACCGGGAAGGGGAAGGAGGAGTTCCTCTCGAATGTCTACCTCCGCTACGCGGCCAAGTACCTCCTGATAACGGCTATAGAGGCTGCGTTTTCAGTCTGCAACCACATAGCCGTCAGGAGGGGCAGGGTCCCGGGGAGCTACTCGGAGTGCTTTACCGAGCTCTCCAGGCTCGGCATCATAAGCCGAGAACTCGCTGAAAAACTCTCCAGGATGGCGAAGTTCAGGAACCTGCTCGTCCATCAGTACTGGAGGATAGACGACGAGAGGGTGTTTGAGATACTTGAAAAAGACACCAGCGACTTTGAGGAGTTTATCAGAGAGGTGATGGCCTACGTCGAAGGCAGAGATTAAGGAGAGACTCAGGAGGGTGCTTGAGAGGCACCCGGAGGTCGTCTTCGCCTACCTCCACGGAAGCTTCCTCGTAACTGACCACTTCAGGGACGTGGATGTGGCAGTCTACGTGAACGGGGTGGAGAACTACACGGAGTACGAGCTCTCGCTGGCGGTCGAGCTTGAGAGGGAAACCGGGGCCGAGGTCGACGTCAGGGTTCTCAACGACGCCCCCCCAGCATTCAGATACCGGGCCGTCAAGGGGGAACCCCTAATTGACCGCGACCCTGAGAGAAGGTTCAGGTTCATCGAGGAGACCGTTTGGGAGTACCTCGACTACGAACCCCTCGAAAGGAGGATGAGGAGAGAACTCCTGGCCGGATGAAGCTTTCATTGTTTGATCCTAACTCTAACCTCTGGAGGTGTCTGAAATGGGACTGATGGACAAGGTCGGCGGAATGTTTGGAAAGAAGAACACACTGGAGAAGCTCTCCCTGAGGGAGCTCCAGGCGGAGCAGATAAGGCTGAAGAACAGGCTGGACAGGCTGAAGAAGGACCTGAACCAGATAGAGAAGAAGAAAAAGCAGCTCTTCCAGGAGGGGATCGGGGCGGACAAGCTCAAGAAGAAGATGCTGGCGCAGGAGATCAAGAGCCTCGACCTAGAGCAGAAGCTCAAGCTCAAGGACTTCACCATGGCCCAGAAGCAGTACACCCTCGTCACCAACATGATAATCATCAAGAAGTACGAGAAGGAGCTTAGGAAGACCGGTCTCTGGGAGAAGCTCAGCAGCGTCGAGCCTGAGCAGCTTGAGCAGGCGCTGATAAAGGTAAATCTCGATGGAAAAGAGTTCGACGAGATGGTCGAGGGCCTCAACAAGGTCTTCGAGATGGAGGTCGCGGAGTTCGAGGAGACCGAGGACGAGACCGAGAAGGAGCTCATGCAGGCCTGGGGGCAGGTGGAAGCTGGAGAAGCCGACGTCGAAGAAGTGGCCGAAAAGGTCGTCTCCATTGACAAGAAGCTGGAGGACGAGGAGCTATGAGCCTCTTCTCCAAATTTTTCGGGAAGAAGAATCCTCTCGACATACCCCTGCCGAAGCTCAACGAGAACAGGATAAAGCTCGAGTACCAAATCCAGAAGATTGAGAACGAGATAGCCAGCATAGACGCGGAAGTGGCGGCCCTCTTCGAGAAGGCAAAGAAAGCCAGAAGCAAGAGCGAGGAGCTAACCATAGCCACCAAGATAAAGACCCTCAACCAGAGGAAGAAGAACCTCCAAAAAACGCACGCCCAGCTCAACAAACAGCTCATGCTCATCAGCAACCTCACGATAATCAAGGAGAACGAGGCCATTCTGAAGGGGACGCCCACCTGGGAGCTTCTCCGGAACATGTCTCCAGAAGAGCTTGAGAGGAACCTCTCCGAGATGCAGCTCGACGCCCAGACCTTCAACGAGAACCTGAACCAGATGCTCGGCATAACAGACCAGACGATTGGAGCGGGCGTAGAGTTCGAGGAGGATGAGGAGTTGGCGGAGATAATGCAGGCCATCCACGCGGTTAAAGAGGGCGAGCTTGAGCCCGATGAAGCGGCCGGGAAGGTTACCGGCGAGGAGCGGGAGAAGAAGGAAGAGAAGGAGTTAGTGGAGGAGCTTTGATTTTTTCTGTTTTCTGGTTAAATCAGCCCCCTGAGAATCAGGTTAGTTGGCATGATGATTGGGGGTAAGGGGGATGAAGAAGGCTGTGGCGCTGATATTTGTTGCATTGGTAATAACTGAGATAATCGGAGTAATGCCAGGACAGGTAAGAGCAAATTCCCAAACTCCAACGCTTTGTAACTCCCTGATGTGCATACAGTTTGAGAATCCTCCTTCCGATAGTGGGGAGCTTACAGGAAAACTCACGAACTTTCAAGTTGACATGGACAAAGATGGGAATCCCAAAGACGATCCAAATCTGTTTTTTGGTGACCTAAGAGGATGGCAAGCAATGAGACTGTTTTACAGCAACTGTTGGGCCCCAATAAGCGGCAATTACGAGACGTATTCTAACAAGATAATCTTTACAAGAACTAATAATGATGCAGGGGTTAAAGAGAGAATCGAATACAACCTTGACAACACAAGGACAGTTTTCTATGTTGAACCTACAGTTACTATACTAAAGGCCCGGAAAGATGATATAAAATATGGATTAAGCCTCATCTCGGATATTTATGTCACCAGTGATCCGGGAGAGACAGTTTACGTGAAAGGATTCGGGGTTGACGAGAAGTATGTAGACTCAAGTGACCCGGAAACAGTATATAATTGGGCAAAGCAATATGAATTCAATGTAACTATTAAAGAGGGGAAATTCACAACGGGATATGTTACTTCGATAACAATACCAAATGCTCATCTTGTTTACATGAAAGTTGAAAGGCCTGATACCGGGACTTATTACCTTGCCATTGTCTCTAAAGAGCCTGAATATGCAACAATAACAACGGCATCTGCCTGGGCTCATGATAAAGGAATACAATTCTATTTGGGAACTCCAAACGAGCAGTTAAACGTGAGGGAAACTCTGAGTGGGGAATTTGCTGTTGTTTATGCCAAAACAAAGGAGGAGCTGTTCAATATTGCAAATTCAATAACATTCGCAAGTCAGCCATCCTCCAATACGAGTCTTTCACAATCCGTCCAATACCTCTCTCCCGAAGACCTCTCCCAGTGGAAGTACTACCGCGAGGTAACCATCAAAGAACAGTCCGGCCAAACCCTTCAGAACTTTCAAGTTCTCATCGAGCTGAACTCGGACAACTTTGACTTCTCAAAGGCCTTACCCGACGGAAGCGACGTTAGAATAGTTGACGAGAACGGAAACTTCCTCCCATACTGGATTGAGGAGTGGAATGTGAGCGCTAAAAAGGCGAGAATATGGACGATACTCCCGGAGATTCCTGCAAACGGTGAGGTTAAGCTTAAGCTCTACTACGGGAACCCGAACGCGATGAGCAGAAGCGACGGGGATAAGGTGTTCGAGTTCTTTGACGACTTCATTGATAACAGAAATGGATGGAAGGCTTGTCCTGAAGCAGTATTCAAGTTGGAAAACATTGATGGGAGAAGTGTTGGCAATTTCTATGGAACCCAAGACAATACTGGTTGTTCGTTCGTTGTAGAAACATCAAAGGAGTTGAGTCTGCCTCTAACGGTAATGGCCCGGTTAAAAGCCTACAAACTCACATACGACGGTTACGATGATTATTATCCAAACGCTGGCTTTGATATCCTCTTCAACAACTATTTCGATGCAGAAACCGACTGTTTAGAAAATGAGAGAGCGGACTCAAAGTGGTATTTAGTCGCTCCTATATCCGACGACGGAACTGTATTTAGAATATGGGTCAAAAACCCAGCGGTATACGATTATCTTGGCAAGTATTATAACAAGATTTATGAAACCGACTTCAAGCATCCAGATACTTGGGTTACTTGGGAGATAAAGCGGGACAAAAATCACATTCAATTCTTTTTAAATGACAAAAAACTTGTAGATTTCACAGACACTTCGGATTATGCACTAACAGAGAACAACAGAGGGTATTTAGCGTGGAGAGAGGGTTATGTTTACTTAGATTGGGTGGCCGTCCGCAAATACGCCCCCAAGGATCCCATAGCAATACTCGGGAGCAAGCACCTAACCTCCGGAAGCCCCCAGAATTCGGGCTTTGTTCCAAAACCCACTTATTCAAACACCATCCTCTACTTCCTCCTTGGTTTAGTCATCCTCGGAGCTCTCGTCGGCGGGGTCGCCTACAGCAGAAAGTCCGGAACCAGAAAGGAGACCCTTAAGGCCGAGTTCGACGCAATGATAAAGGCCGGAGACAGCATAGCGGAGAAAGACCAGTTCGGCGCGCTCGAGTACTATTCCAAGGCCCTCAGCTTAGCGAAGAAGATCGGTAAACCTGAACTGATAAAGCTCGCGCAGGAGCGCTTTGCCCCGCTCAGGGGGACCGTTCTGGCCGAGGTCGGGAGTCTTCTGAGGAGAGGCGACGAGGCACTCTCGAAGAGCGACTACGACAGGGCGATAGCATACTACAGACAGGCTCTCGACCTCGCGAAGAAGCTCAGCGACAGGGATGAGGTGAAGAAGGTAGAGGGGAAGATAGAGAGCGTCGGGAAGATAAGGAAGATACGGGAGCTCCTCTCAGAGGGAGACGTCCTGATGGAGGGGGAGAAGTACTCCGAGGCCGCTTCCAAGTACGAGGAGGCTCTGAAGATAGCGAAGGAGGTGGGGGACAAGTCCCTGGCGGAGATGGCAAGGGAGAGGCTCTCGAAGGCCAACGAGAATCTCAGCGAGATAAGCTCAAAGGTTTCAGCCCTCGTGAGCAGAGCCACCCAGGCGATGGCCGAGGGGCACTACGGTGAGGCCGTTGAGAGCCTGAGTGAGGCCCTCGCTTTGGCTGAAAGAACCGGCGGAACGGTGAGCGTCGAGGAGATACGGAACAAGCTGGAGGATGCCAAGACGAGGGGCGAAATAGCTCGGCTCGTTGGCGACGCGAGGAAGGAGAAGGATCACGGAAAGGCCATCGAGCTCTATTCGCAAGCCCTGGAACTGGCAGAAAAGCTCGGCGACTCTTCGCTGATGGCATCGCTGAAAGCTGAGATCGAAGAGAGGAGAAAGCAGTGGCGCCTCGAAGTCCTGAGGGACGGGATAGAGATAGCCCTTCCGAGGGAGCTCCCCTACAACCGCGAGGTAACCCTCGGGGTTAACGTGACCAACAACCTCGACGAGACGATTGAGGGACTCACCATAGACCTCTCCGATATGGCCGCCTACTTCTCGATGGACGCTGAGAAAATCGAGTTCCCGCCGATAAGGCCGGGAAGGAGCCTCGGAAAGGACGTGAAGCTCGTCCCCCAGTTCAAGGGGGACTTCGAGTTCAACGTGGGGGTATCGTCCAGCATAGGAGAGACCACCAAGACCCTCCGCGTCAAGGTCGGCGACTACTACTCACCCGGGGTCTTCACGCCGAGGCCAACGACCCCCAAGGCCGCTCCGGATGAGCTTGAGGCCCTCTATGAAGACTTCCAGTACGTCGGCGAGGGCGGCTTCGCGAGGGTCTTCAAAGCCAGGAGAAAGAGGGACGGGAAGGTCGTCGCCGTCAAGATACCGAAGACCCTCGATCCCGCAACGGGCAAGGCCTTCGTGAGGGAGATAAGCAACTGGCTTCACCTCAAGCACACCAACATCGTTGAGCTCTACGATGTCAACGTCATCCCGATCCCCTACCTCGAGATGGAGTACTGTGAAGGCTCCTTAGCCAAGCTCGGAAAACCGATGGAGGTCGAAAAAGCTGCCTCGATAGTCTTCAACATTGCCGAAGGACTGAAGTACGCCCACTCAAAGGGCATAATCCACCGCGACCTCAAGCCCTCAAACATCCTCCTGAAGGACGGCATACCGAAGATTTCCGACTGGGGGCTCAGCAAGGCGATGGCCGAAACCCACTCCACAACAATGGCCAGCTTCACGCCCTTCTACGCCTCCCCGGAGCAGACCTCAAGGCGGTTCGGCAAACCAGACCACAGGAGCGACATCTGGCAGCTGGGCGTCATTTTCTACCAGCTCGTTACAGGAAGGCTCCCCTTCGAGGGCGATGATTTGATTGAGGTCGTCTCAAGGATAGCGACCGACGAGCCGGTTCCTCCTTCAGAGATCAACCCCGAGGCGAAGGATGTGGAGCACATAATCCTCACCTGCCTCCAGAAGGACAGGGAGGAGCGCTACCAGAGCGCCGCCGAGCTCCAGTTTGAACTCGCCACATATCTCGGCCTCAAATACCTCGAGGCGCTGAAGAAGTCCATAACGCTCAACGACGCTCCAAGAGCCGCTTTCTACGCGGGCAAGCTCATGCTGATGTTCCTCAAGATGGGCAACCTGAAGGAGGCCTACAAGTACGCGAGCGACCTGAAGTTCTACGCCTCCGGCGAGCTGTCAGGGGACGTTGAGGAGCTGGCCGAGGGCATAAAGCTCCGCCTCGAGGAGGGCCTCAACGTTGTGAGTGAGGAACTGTTGGCTAAAGCCGAGATAATAGCCCACAAGGTGAGCCTGGGCTTCAAGGAGGTGTAGCCTTGAGGTGCACCTACGAATACCGCCACTCGCTCAAGGAGTGCCCGCGGGAGGCCCTTGAGGGCCTCCCCTACTGCCCCTTCCACCTCCCGGAGGGAGGGAAGGACTTCAGCGGGGAGAACTTAAGCGGTGAAGACCTTGAGGAGGCCTACTTGAGCGAAGCGAACCTAACCGGGGCGAACCTCAGCGAAGCCAACCTCCGCTACGCCGATTTGAGCGACTCAATCCTTGACGGGGCTGATCTGAGCTGGGCCATCCTTACGGGCGCTGACCTCAGCGGTGCGAGCGCTAAGAGGGCAGACTTCACAAGGGCCAACCTTGAGGAAGCCGACCTCAGCGGGGCCTCTCTTATAGGAGCTACACTTTCCCTTGCCAGCCTCCGTGGGACAAACCTCACGAGGGCAGATTTGAGGGGAACTGAACTTTATGGGGCGGAGCTCGAGGGAGCCAATTTACTCGGTGCCGACCTCCGCGGGGCGAGGCTCCACGGCGTCTCGTTCAAGGGCGCTAAGAACATTGAACACGCTCGCCTCGACACCAAGGTCATCGAAGAGGCTGAAGGAGACCGGCTGAGGAAGGAAGACCCCCAGAGGGCCATCGAGTCCTACCTCAAGGCCCTCTCCGTCTACCTTGAGCTGAAGGAGACCTTCCGCTCGCGGGCCATCTACGACAGGGCGAGCGCCTACACGATAGGGGAGTGGCGCGTAAGGGGGAAGGTGCAGAGCATAGCCCACAGGGCTGAAAGTCCGGCCGAGCTTGAGGAGTTCGTGCCCTTCACGGCCAGAAGCGGAAAGAGGTGGCTCGTTGCATTAGAAGGAAAAACGCGGTGGCTCCTGAACGTCATCTACCGCTTAACGTCAAGCTACGGGGAGAGCGCTTCCAGGGTTCTTATCACAACGATAGGGATTGTGTTCGTCTATGCCGCTATCTACTGGCTCGCCGGCGCCCTGGGGAGCTCTTCCTTCTCAGAGAGCCTCTACTTCAGCCTAGTTACATTTACAACGGTCGGCTACGGCGACATAGTTCCTAAAGCCAACTACCGCCTGCTCGCGGCAAGTGAGGCATTCATCGGCGCGTTCCTGATGGCGTTTTTCGTTGTTGTGATAAGCAGAAAACTTATTAGATAGGATGAGAATTTGACTTATCCTGAAACGGTGTAAGGAGGTATAAAAGATGCCGGTTGACCTTTCCGGACCCCTGATGTCCGCCTTCAAGAAGGCAAAGAGGGAATACGAGGAAGCTATGAAGAAAGGTGACATGGAGACCGCTAAGAAGAAGGCCCTTGAGTGCTCCAGGATCCTGAAGCAGCTCTCGAAGTACGACGAGTTCAACCGCGAGAGCTACCTGAGGAAGGCCAAGAAGTGGGAAAACCTGGCCAGAGACATTGAAAATGGTAGGATAACCACCAGAAACACGAAACCAACGCCCCCTACTGGAGGCCTCCCGGGGTCTAATCCGGGAGAGAACAAAGTAGAGAGCGAGGAGGAGAAGTTCAAGGCCTACGTCAGAAACAACCTCATCGGCAAGTCCAAGGTCAAGTGGAACGACATAGGCGGCCTCGATGAAGTCAAGAGGCTCATGATGGAGACGGTTGTAATCTCGGCCCTCCAGAGGCCGGAGTCGATCCAGCCCTGGAAGGGCATCCTTCTCTTCGGACCGCCTGGAACGGGTAAAACCTTGCTCGCTTCTGCCGCCGCTGGAAGCCTGAACGCCACCTTCTTCAGCGTCAAGGCCTCGAACGTCCTCAGCAAGTACCTTGGCGAGTCTGCGAAGATAATAACGGCCCTCTACGGGGTGGCGAGGGAGGAAGCGCCGAGCATAGTCTTCCTCGACGAGATTGACTCCCTGACGACCAAGAGGAGCGGGGAGCAGAGCGAGGCCAGCAGGAGGATGCTGGCGACGCTTCTGACTGAGCTCGACGGCTTCCAGGACAAGAAGAGCGACAAGCTCATCCTAACGCTCGCGGCCACAAACACGCCTTGGGATCTGGACGAAGCTGTTCTCTCAAGGTTCCCGAGGAGAATTTACGTTCCGTTGCCGGATGAGAAGGCCACGAAGGAGATCATCAAGATCAACACTCGCGGGCTGGACATCTCAAGGCTTGACCTTGACGCAATAGCAGGGGAGAGCGTGAGGAGATTCTACTCCGGAAGGGACCTGAAAAACCTCTGCCAGCAGGCGATATGGAACATGATAAGGGAGGAGAATCCAAATCTCCACGAACTGGCCAGTCTGCCCTTTGAAGAGCTGAGAAAGCACTCCTTGAGGACGAGGCCGCTTGAGATGAGGGATTTCGAGGAGGCGTTCAAGAAGATCAAGAGCCCGCTGACGAGAAAGGACATCGATAGGTACGAAAAGTGGGCGGAGGAGTTCGGGGGGTGAGGAGAGATGAGATCAATCCACTATGTTGTCTTAATCTTAATTTTGGCCGTCTTAATTCCTGTTATAAGCACAACCCACGCTATCCCCTCTGTTTCCGCAACTACGGGGAACTACATTTTATGGGAATACAACACGACGGAGAAGGTGCTCTCGATAGATATAAGTGACGACGGGAATTACATTGCCGTCGGTACATGGGCTGACAAGAACGGAGATAACCTACTACAATCGAACGATAGCGGCTCACTGTTTTTATTAAGCAAAAATGGTAGTCTTCTGTGGAAAAAAACATTCAACAGCCCAGTAACCTCCGTAGCTATAACTCCCAACGGTGACTACATAGCAATTGCAGACTACGGAAACGGAGTTATGTTATTTAACAAAGAAGGTACCTTATTATGGCAAGATAACACCTCTTTGCTCCCGTGGAGGGTCAAGATATCCCCTGACGGAAGCTATGTAGTAGCAGGAAGCACTGACGATTTTGTATATGCTCTCAATAGAAGCGGCAATCTCATTTGGAAAGATAACATAGCAATGAGGATTAGAGCAATTGATCTGTCCTCTGACGGATATATTGCAGTAGCTCACGGAAACTGGTTTTATATAAACGGAGAAGAGAACTACAATTACCTCTATCTTTTCAACGAGAACGGGAGCAAGTTGTGGACAAAAATTTTTAATGATACAACTAACGCTGTATCCATAAGTGAGAATGGGGCATATATTGCAGTCGGTACTGGAACACACTGTACTTCGAACGGGACATGGACAGGAAGTGGCAACTACTATGTTTATTATTACACGAAAAGTGGAAGTCCTCTGTGGAAGTATAAAACCAGCAGCGAGGTATCACAGGTATTAGTTTCTCCTACAGGGGATTATGTTCTGGCTGGGGATGGATGGGGGAATGTATACCTGTTTTCAAGAGGGGGAAATCTTCAGTGGAGACAGGACGTTGGATGTTACATTGATTCACTGAGTGCCACCCCAGACTTCTCACTTATAGTCACCGGAGATGCATGTGGCAAAGTTAACATCCTCAACACAAACGGAAAGATTCTGGCATCCTTTAACACAAACGGGAGAGTTTATGGAAACGCAATCTCAGAGAATTACCTCGCGACAGTGGGAAGTACTGATGGAAGTGTATACTTATTGGAGACAGGTAAACTGACCAATGGAAGTCTACAAGTATTCTCTAATCCATCCGGAGCTAAAGTTTACGTTAACGGGACTTATGAAGGAATAACTCCATTAACTCTAACCATCCAGCCAGGGACTTATCAAGTCAGAGTTACCAAGCAAGGCTACTTGGATTATGTTAGAACAATAACAATAAACCCGGGTCAGACAACAACAATAAACGCCCAGTTGACCCCACTAGCGACATTATCAATAACCTCTGAGCCGAATGGGGCTGAAGTTTACATTAACGGAACTCATCAGGGGGTAACGCCGTTAACCCTAACCCTCAATCCGGGAACATACCAGATTAAACTCTCCAAGCAGGATTACGAGGACTACACTACTACTGTAACCATCGGCCCTGGAGAGACTAAAAACCTCTCAATAACCCTAACGCCCGCCTTTGGTTACTTAACAGTTTACTCCAACCCATCTGGCGCTGATGTTTATGTTGACGGTTCTCTCATTGGAACGACCCCACTGGAGAATTACAAGCTCTCAACAGGACAACACGAGTTAAAACTCTCCAAACAAGCTTATGCTGATTACATTAAGACAATAACAATTAATCCGGGCCAGACTACGACAATAAACGCGGAGTTGACTCCAAAACCAGCAACACTTACAATTAACTCTAATCCCAGCGGCGCAAGCGTACTCATCAACAATGCATATTGGGGAGGGACTCCGATAACCGTAAGCCTGCCACCAGGAACATACGAAGTCAAAATATCAAAGAAGGGTTACAAAGACTACATGACCACTATGTATCTCAACGCAAGTGACAGCAAAGTTATAAACGTAGAATTAACGCCCATGCCCCCAACTTTAACTGTCAACTCAACCCCATCAGGGGCTAAGGTCTACCTCGATGGAAGTTACGTGGGAGCAACCCCATTGGAGGGCACGTTATCAATCGGCCCCCACCTTCTCCAGCTCGCATATCCAAACTATCCACACTATTCAAAGTTAATATCTGCCGAGGCTGGAGGTGGGTATAACATTAACGTCAACCTAACATCCCTCAGCAATTCAGGAATCCTCTGGAGGTTCGTTGGGACTGGAGCAGTCTATGCAACCGCCTCCTCCAGCGACGGGAACTACACCGCGGCCGGCTCTGGAGACTACGTTCTTCTCTTCAACTCAACAGGGGCTCCGCTCTGGGAGTACAACGCTGGGGGAAAAGTTAATGCTATTGACCTTAGCTCTGATGGGTCTCTAATCGTGGCGGGCATCGCTGCTCCTCTCGAGTCAGGAACAAGCGGTTACTTCGTATATGCCTTCGATAGAAATGGAAACCTTCTCTGGAAGCATGATATCCCTGGGGAGGTGTGGAGCGTCGACGTCTCGGAGGATGGAAAGTACATAGCGGTAGGTTCCAGAAACTCATACGTTTATCTCTTCGACAGGAACGGAAACCTACTCTGGCAGTACCCATCCCCAGGTGGGATACCAAGCGGTTCGGGTGTACGGTCAGTGAAGATCTCTAACAACGACGCATACGTGGCGGCTGGAAGGGAGGACGGAAAGCTTTTCTTCCTCGATATAAACGGCAACCTCAAATGGTGGAAAGGCCTTGGGGATGACGTCAGAAGCGTCGACCTATCGGCGGATGGAAGCTACGTGGTGGCCGGTTCCTACGATAACAACGTGTACCTCTTTGACAGGACAGGAACTCTGAAGTGGAAGTTCAACGCGGGCTATGACGTGAGTGCCGTGGCCATCTCCAGTGATGGAAAGACAATATCCGCCAGCACATGGAAAGGTGAGGTCTACCTGCTGGACGGAAGTGGTCACTCCCTGTGGAACTATAGCACTAATGGCGGAGTCTCCACTCTGGCAATGACCTCAGACGGAAAGTACGTGGCCGCAGGAACCCAGCTTGGGAAGGTGTACGTGTTCGACACCTCCGGGGCCGTTGTATGGAGCTACTCCGAGCCCTCAAGGATATGGAGCATCTCCTTTACACCCACGGGCAGCATGGCGGTTGGAAGCAACGTACTCGATATGTTCAATCCTATGGAGGTAATAAAACTGAAGGAAGAGGCCCAATCGCTGATAGACCAGGCAACCAACCAGGTGAACTACGCGGAGCAGCACGGAATAGACGTCTCCGACGTCGAGATTCTCCTCGACAGGGCAAGGAAAGAGTTCAGAGAGAGAGATTATGCGAGCGCAAAGGCGGATGCACAGGCAGCGCTGGATAAGGCCAACCAGGCGATAGAAACTGCAAGGGAGGAGGCTGCGAGCGCCATCTCCAGCGCAGAGAAAAAGATAAACGAAGCCCTCTCACTGGACCTAAACGTCTCCGAAGCACAGACCCTCTTAAACAGCTCCAGAGAACTCTACAGCAAAGGGTTCTATCCTGAGGCCAAGGAGAAGGCCCTCAACGCTGAAGATATAGCGGAGACGGCAATAGAGAAGTACTATGCAAAAGATGCGATAGAGAACGCTACGAAAGCCATAACCATCGCCCTCAACGAAGGTGCCAACGTTAGCAGCGCCCAGGGCCTTCTAAACCAGGCACAGGCCGCGTTCAACTCGGGGGATTACAGCACTGCCAAATCTCTTGCGGAAGAGGCCAAACAGAAAGCAGAACTGGCCGTGGCAAAGACAAATGCCCAAAAAGCGATAGAAGCTGCCGGAGAGGTCATCTCCAATGCCACGGAGCACGGCATAGACGTATCGGAGGCGGAGAGCCTCCTGAAGAAGGCCCAGACAGCATATAAAAGAGGGAAGTACGATTCCGCCGAGAACTACGCAAACCAGGCGCTCGAAACGGCTACTTCCACTGTGGAAGCAGCGAGGAAAGAAGCGGAGGGAGCCATAGCATCCGCCAATGCCACAGTTAAGAACGCCATCCTGTTCTTCAACTCGGCCAGAAACGGCGGGATTGACGTGGAAGATGTCGAAGCCAACCTGACGGAAGCCAAGAACGAGCTGCAAAACGCAACCGAACTATACAATGAGGGCTACTATCCTGCCGCGGGGGAGAAGGCGAACGATTCCGCGGCTATTGCGGCCAGAATTGAATCCGTGCTTGGAAGCAGAATGGAGACGTTCAGAGGCGAAGCCCTGAGCGAGATAAAGGCCGCCAACCAGACGATACAGAGCATAAAAATGAAGCACATCGATACGAGCGAAGCGGAGGAGAAACTCCAGGAGGCCCTGAACGAATTCAACCTGAAACTGTATCCCGATGCGGCCAGACTTGCTGAGGAGGCGAAGGCATTGGCCGAAAACAAACTGGAGGAGGAGAAGAACGCCTCCAGTGAAGAAATATCCGAGGCCGAAAAGGCCGTGAACTCAACGGAAAGAAGCATTCAGACACTCAAGAGCGCGGGGATTCCGCTGGAAAAGGCCGAATCAGAGCTCAACTCCGCCAAGACAAAACTGGAGGATGCCAAAAACTACTTCCAGAACGGCTACTACACCGACGCCAAACTGTCCGCTGTGGAGGCTCTGCAGCTTGCAAACCAGTCAATGCAGGATGCCAAAGATGGGGCCAGGAAGTACGCGGTCAACATTATCGTGGGCGCCAAGAACTGCACCGATACAGCAGAGAGCCATGGCATAAACGTGAAGAACGAGAGTGCTCTGGTACAGGAGGCAATAGATGAGTTGAACAGCGAGGAGTACTTAAAAGCCGCGGAGGACGCGATGGTCGCGCTCCGGTCATGTAACGAAACTATCAAAGCGGCAGAGAGTGCGAAGGATGCAATGGACGAGACTGCCTCAATTCTCGCGGAGCTCAACTCAGAGGGGATAGGATGCCCCAATGCGACGAAGTTGCTCCAGAGCGCTCAGGAAAAGTATCAGGAAGCAGACTACACAGGAGCAGAGGAAGTGGCCTCTAAAGCGCTTGAAAAAGCAAAGGAATGCAAACAATCCGGAGAGACCGTTAAAAACGCTCTGGACGAGGTGAATTCCACGGTCACATCCTGGAAGGGGGAGGGATACTACATGGAGCCGGCAGAGGAAATCCTGAAGAATGCCACCGCTGCCCTCAGGGCCGGCAACATATCCAGGGCCCAGAGCTTAGTGACACAGACCAACTCAACGGCATGGGAGCTCAAAAAGAAATGGGATTCCGTAGAGGGTAACATAACCGCCGCGGAAAATGCAATACGTGACGCCGAGAATATGGGGCTCAACCCCAAAAAGGCGAAAGAGCTCCTAGACGAGGCCAAGTCTAACCTCTCATCGGGACATTTTGAGGAAGCAAAACAACTGGCGGAGAAAGCTATAGCGGCAGCCAACGACGTCGACGGTGACGGAGTGCCGAACTGGGAGGACTTCGCGCCCACGATAAACAACCTCTACATCTACGGAGGAGCAGGAATTCTGATACTCCTCAGTGTACTCCTCCTCTGGAGGCTGATACGGAGAAGGAGACTCAACGGCGTGTACTTCAGTATAGTAAACGCCTACAAGTCCATAGATGATGGGATAGTACCTGATGAGGCCGGGGATGAAGTGAACCGCATGAAGGAGCTCGTCAACAGGGCAGCCGACGCGTACAAAGCGGGCAACATAGGGGAGCTCCAGAGGATTCGTGAGGAGATAGACGGGCTCAGAAGCTCAGTGGAAGCCAAGATGAGAGAGTATGACGAGCTGAAGGAGGAGATAATTCGGAGTATTGAGGCCATATTTGGGGAAGGAGAAGCCATATCTGGCGAAGGGGGTGAGGTAGATGCCGAGCATTAAATCCCTCACCGAGATTAGGAGGGACGTTAACGACGCCACCAGGTCTATGAACCTGGGTTTACCAGGTTCCGAACCGGATAAAGCCAAGGAGCTCCTCCGTGAGGCTCTGGAGCTCCTCCGTGAGGACAAGGTCGAGGAGGCCCTTCAGGTAATAAAGAAGGCCAAGCTGCATGCCCTGCCCGACAGGAAGTACATACTCAGCACGGCTTTGAGCCTGAGGAGGGATGGAGAGAGGCTCCTCAAGGGGAACAAGTTCGAAGAGGCAATATCAAAGTTCAACGAGGCCCTTCAGAAGTACAGGCAGGCGCTGGAGATAAGCCAGCTGGAAGGCCTTGAGGAGGAGAACGTTTCGAGGATAAAGAACACTATAGACACCACCGACAACCTGCTAAAAATAGCCAACTTCAGGAGGATATTCGAGAGGATAAAGCAGGCCCAGAACCAGAACGAGCTGTGGACCGCCCTCAAGGAACTCGAGACAACCCCAGTCCCGATGGAGGACGACAGGGTCGATGCCATAGTCTTCGCCCACAGGAAGCTCGTGGTAATGGAGATGAACTCCATAATCGACCTGATGGGCCAGGCAGCGGAGATGTACAAGAAGGGGGACTGGTACTCCGCTGAAAAGACGTTCCAGAAAGCAAAGAAGATGCTTGAACCACTCCTTGAAACCGCCAAGAAGTACGGCCTAGAGGAGACGACCAAGATAAACACTCTCCTGGACGTCTGTACGGAGAACATTAGGGGCATAAACTACCTCCTTGAAACGGCGGAGGTTCCACCGGGATGGAAGCTTAGGATTCCGAACAAGGAGAGCTTCGTCATCGAGGAGAGCGAGGACGTGGAGGAGTTCTTCAACAAGTCCGTGGAGTACGAGAAGAGGCTGGAGGAGATAAGGGAGAAGTACAAGATAACCAGGCTTATTGGGGAGGGTGCTTTCTCCTACGTTTACGAGGCCAAGAACCCGCGCGGCCACAAGGTAGCCCTAAAAGTCCTCAAATACCTCGACAAAGACTCCGTTTCAACGTTCAAGCGCGAATTCGCGGCCGCCAACAAACTCAACCACGAGAACATCGTCAAAGTGTACCACGCCGACTTCATGAGGGGATTCCTCGAGATGGAGCTCGCCAACAGCAACCTGGAGGAGATGATGAAGGAAAGGCCCCCCAGCGTAAGAGAAGCCGGAAGAATAATCTTCGAAATGACGAGGGCCTTAGCCCACGCCCACTCCCAGGGAGTTCTCCACAGGGACATAAAACCCAGTAACATACTCATCTTCGGCCGCGACACTTACAAGCTCGGGGACTGGGGTCTGGCGAAGCTCACCACGGGCGCCACAAGGAAGTCCTCCCTCGTGAGGCATAAGACGATCCTCTACGCCTCCCCCGAGCAGGTGATGCACCCGGACAAGCTTGACGAGAGGAGTGATATTTTCCAGCTCGGAATAGTCTTCTACGAGATGCTCACCGGAAAACACCCGTTCGCCGCCGAATACGAGGCGGCAATCATCAAGAATATAACGGAGAAGGATGTCGAGCCGCCTTCATACTACAATCTGAACGCGAGGCCCTTTGACGCGATAGTCATGAAAATGCTGGAGAAGGATCCGGAGAAAAGGTACAGAACCGCCAGAGAGGTTCAGCACGATATAAGGGACGTCCTGATAAGGATGGGCGAAAGGGTCAAGGAGAGCCTCGGCTCCGTTGAGAAGCGGAAGCTCCTGGCTGAAAACGTTCGCCTCCACCTTAAGGTCGTTGCGGACGGGCTGGGAACAGGAGGCATAGACTACGTCAGGGAGATGGGCGAACTCCTCCAGCACATGGGTGCTCTCTACCGCGAAACGGGCGATGCCGACATCAGGAGACTTTATGAGGACTTAGGACTAATGCTCGAAGAGGACAAGAAGCCCTCACGGGACACCCTCAAAGAAGTGGAAAGAGTACTGGTACGCTACATGTAAGGTGGTGGGAAAATGCCACTGGAGAAAAAAACATGGAGTTTGCTGTTTCTCTCCTTTATTCTGATTTTGGGCCCCCTTCCCGCCGTAAGCGGGGAGATCTTAAGAGCGGACGCGACCCCCGACCTTAGTTCCCTGGTCTACGTATGGAACGGTACAAATCAGAGCGGTCTCTTCCTGGCCAATCTACCGGCAAACGTGAGCGAAGGAAAACTCAACAGAACCCTCCTAATGAACATCAGCCCGGAGGAGATAGCATTTCCAGAAGCGGGGATCGTCGTGTACTCCGCAAACGGTAGCCTGTACATACTCAACTGCTCCAATTTAAGCAACGTAACGAGGATTAATGTCACCGGAATAAACACCAGCGTAAAGCTCTTTGATGCAACAGGAGAATGGCTGGCGGTGTGGAACGGCTCGGGAGTAATAATTTATTCAATAGACTACACCTCCGGAAACGCCACTCCCTCCGCAGTCATCCCCCAGAGCGGAGGCAGCATTCAAAACTTAACTACCCTCCGTTTCACTGCCAATGGGAGACACATCCTGCTGGTGTGGAACCAGAGCGTCCACGTCTACAACGTGCCCGACTTTGGGGAGTCCCTATCAGAACCCCTCCCTGTGAACGGGATAATCCAAGGCATAACCGGTGGAAAGGACTTAATGGCCATTCTGCTAACCCAGGAGATCGAGTTCTTCGACGTGAACACTGGCAACAGTACGGGAGAAGAGAACCTGACTAACCTAACGCTTTCTCCGAGATGGATATTCTTGAACGAGAACGACAGCGAAGTCCTCCTTCTTTCCCCAAACGGGAGCTACGCGTTCATGGCACCTCTCCAACCCCAGGTGCCCCCTGCCGCCAACCAGAGCAATCAAACCCCACAGAACAATCAGAGCAACCAGAGCAGCGGTGGAGGGGGAGGCCTGCCGCCAGGCCCATCAAACAACACAACTACTACCACAACCACTACAACCACAACATCCACGACTTCAACGACCTCAACGACATCCTCCAGCACCACAAGTACAACAACCACGTCCACAACTTCCACAACACCGCATCACACGACTACAACCACGACCACCACTACCCCTCCGATGAACACCACCACAACGACCCCCCCTGTAAACGGGACGAACTCTTCCACCATTAGCAATGGAACGATACCGGGCGGAACTGGAAACATAACAACCAGCTCAGGAAACACGACCAACGCAACGGGAGGGAAACACCCGGGCAAGGGAAGGAGCATAGCGGGGCTCATCATCAAAGTGCTCAAGTGGGTTGCAATCGGTATCGCGATATTCGCCGCTGGAATTGGAGCGCTCTACGGTGGCAGGAGGTTCAGGGAGTACCTCGCCGGAAGGAATGCCTCCAAGGAAATCTCAAAGGCAGAGTCGGGACTGAAGGAGATAAGGCGCGAGCTAAATCAGACGGGGTATCAAGGTGAGTACATGAAACTCATTCCCCAGATAGAGACAAATCTAAGGAATGCTAAGAAACACCTACGGAGTGGAGAATACAACAGTGCAGTTAAAAAAGCGAAGGAAGCGGAGGCCCTGATAGCGAAGATATCGAAAGAAGTCCTCCTCCCCTACTACATGACCAAGAAGATGGACATCTCCAAGAACCTGGCCTTCAAGTCCTACATAGGCAGAAGGGACAACAACGAGGATGCCTTCCTCGCGGAGAAGATCGACGGCAACGTGGTATTAGCGGTGGCCGACGGTATGGGCGGCCACCTGGCAGGAGAGGTGGCGAGCCAGGAGGCCCTCAACGTTCTGAGGGACACCGTTAAGCGGCTCGGCTCAACGGAACCGGCCAGAATCCTCCGTGAGGCAATAGAGAGGGCCAACCTCAGGATATACGAGATGGGCCACGACGACGAGCACCCCGAGAGGCACAACATGGGCACGACGCTAACCGCGGCGATAGTCAGGAACAACACGGCCACAGTCGGGAACATCGGCGACAGCAGGACCTACCTGATAAAGAAGGACGGGACGATAAAGCAGCTCACAAAGGACCACTCCCTCGTCCAGGAGCTCATAGACAAGGGCATGATAACCCCAGAGGAAGCGAAGAGGCACCCGCAGAAGAACATCATAACGAAGGCCCTCGGAATCCAGTCCGACATCGAGATAGACCCGGAGGACATAAAGGAAATCACCCTCGAACCCGGTGATTATCTCCTCCTCTGCTCCGACGGCCTCACCGACGTAATGAGCGACGAGGAGATAGCCAAGACCGTTCTCAACGCTCCCTCCCTCAAGGAGGCCGTCGACCTGCTCATAGAGAAGGCCTACGGCATGGGCAGCACGGACAACATCACCGTCGTCCTCTACCGCCACCCCAACCTCTCCGGGGAAGAGGAGAAGAAAGGGAAGAAGCGGAAGAGGTGAGGGGGTTTTGTTTTTTTATTTTTCCAAAATGTCAAAGGGGAGATGAAAATGAGAACCAACGTTGTTGCCTTTATATTGCTCACGATTTTGATGGGATCACTCGTAATACTTCCAATGAAAGCCGCCGCGGAAGGCAAGTACTGGGCCAGCTACGGAGGAAGCGGTGATGGCGTCATCAACTAAGTTAAGGTCCTCTCCGACGGAAGCATCATTGCAGTTGGCTACACCATCTCAACGGGAGTTGGAGAGAAAGACTTTCTTGTAATGAAACTTAAGGTGACATATTAGACAATTAGGAGGTGAATCGTTATGACTGGGTCTGATACAATACTACTTCTCATGATACTCTTTGTACTGTTATTTTTGCCGATATGGACCATTTATAAGATACTGAAGCATAAGAGAATGTCTAGCATTGAAAAAGTGATCTGGATAATAACCGTGTTCTTCTTCAATATCATTGGTGTTATAATCTATTACATATATATAGCTGGCATACGAGGAGACAGAAAGAAATCCAGTGAATCACCCAAGAAACTCCCAAAGAACAAGCTTAGTAAACACCCAATTGAGGAGTTGGAGGGAAGAGAACTTGAACAGTTGAGCAGGAACATCCTGCTCCACGCTCAACTAGACGATAAAACTGGCCTATTAAATGCCCTCGAAAATCTCAAAGTCTTCTCAAAGGAACACCAGAATGATATTGGAGCTATCATAAGTAAGATTAAGATCATGATGAAGAAAGATTTGCCGATAGACGAATCAACCACCAACGAGCTGAAGATCCTCCTGCATAAAATAGAGAATGAAAATAAAAAGGCAAGGAGCAGGAAAACTAAACCACCAGCAGAGAAACCTATCAGACCAATCCCCATCAACGAAGAAAACCCCAAACTAGCACAGGTTCCAGAACCAGTCAAAGGGACAGACACATCAGTTATTTCAGAATACTTGAACCCAAACTATTCTGCATTGGCTGAATACCTCAAGAAAAGACCCGAAAAAGTTGTCCAGCTAACGTTCAGCGATATTGAAAGGATAATAGGCTCAAAACTACCGGACTCTGCCAGAAAGTATCAGGCTTGGTGGGCAAACACAGAATCTCATTCCCATGCTGTAAAAGGATGGCTACAAGCCGGGCGGAGATTAAAGAGTGTCGATTTAAAGAATAAGATAGTAATCTTCGAACGAGTTGAACCAACTAACCCCAAGAAACAAACCCCATCGGCGGCCTCGATTAACCTTCATAGGGGTTTTCCACCTGAACTCCTTGAGAAGTACGAACCCCTTGAGTTCCTTGGCGAGGGAGGCTTCGCCAAAGTCTTCAAGGTAAAGAGAAAGAAAGATGGGAAAATCGTCGCCCTCAAAATCCCACGCATTGATAAGAAGACCAGTAGGACATTCATAAGAGAAGTCTCCACATGGCTCCAGCTCAACCATCCCAACATTGTAAAACTCTACGACGTTGACATCCTTCCTATCCCACATCTTGAAATGGAGTACGTTGAGGGCGTCAAGGTCGACGGGGAAACTGTGAGGGACCTCGAGGGATATCCAAAACCTGTTGATGAGAAGCTTGCCCTGAAACTCATTAAGGGTATTGCGGAAGGTTTAAATCACGCTCACTCGAAGGGGATATATCACCGCGACCTTAAGCCACTCAACGTCCTCCTGAAGAGCGGTTTAACACCAAAAATAACTGATTGGGGACTGGCGAAAATAGGGACCATGAGTTCGAGCAGAAGCGTTATGGGTTACACGCCTCTTTATGCCGCTCCAGAACATCTCCTTCAAGGAAAATACGGACACACTGACGCCAGAACCGACATCTGGCAGCTGGGTGTCATCTTCTACGAGCTCCTAACCGGAAGGCTTCCCTTCGAGGGCTACACTTATGAGGAAGTCTTTGGAAAAATAGTTGATGAGACTTACCGGTTCACTCCACCATCAAAGATCAATCCGGAGCTGGCAAAATATGATGGAATCTTTGAGAAGCTCCTGGCTAAGAAGAAAGAAGACCGCTACGGGAGTGTTGATGAATTCTTAAAAGACCTTAAAAAGCTTGGAGAGGCAAAGGAAAGAAAAGCAGAGCTGGAGGAAAGCGTTGAAGAGCTGAGGAAGTCCCTATCTAAGAGTGTTAAAGCGTTAAAGCAAAGTAAGAGTGCAGAAGAGGCCCTGAGGAACAAGAGAACGGCCATCAAAACCATGGGCAAGCTGGCCTTAGCATATGCTGAGCTCAACAGGAAAGCTGAACTGCTCAACACCCTCAACGACCTCAAGTTCTACACCGTGCAGAATCTGAACGACCTCCTTAACGCAATAAATACTGTCGAAGCCTTGCTTAAGGAGAATCTCCCGGTGAGCGAGGACTTTATTGGAAGGTTAAAAGTTCTGGTTCACGACATAGAAAGGGAAAACGGGGTGTGAAGGCAAAATGCTTAAGCCCTTTAACCCCTTTCTTTTATTTGGGAGCACCTGGGAGGTGAGCTTGTGCCCGAGATAATTGAGCTGAAGTACAAAAATGGAGTTTTCATACCCCTCAGAAAAGTGCCGCTGAAGGAGGGGGAGGTAGTTTACGTCGAGATAATAAAACCCAAAGTGGTAACCAAGAAGTTCCAGGGGAAACTCCGTGAGCTCCGCGAGAGAGCGAAGAGAGTGGAGAATGCCCACAGAATCCTTGAGGAGATGAGGGATGATAGTCGTTGATGCCTCTATTTTTGGTGAAGTGATGAAAGAAAAGGCCCTCGAAGTTATGGAGGGGATCTGAATGGTTAAACTCTGGAAATCCAAAGAGGATAAGGAGATAGAGCGCAAGATAAGGATGAGAAAGGCCAAGATGGCCCTGAAGCAGTACATAAACAACCTCGAGAACCTGAAGAGGAAGATATTCCTCCAGGGGAAGGAGGCGGCGAAGCTCGGGGATGAGGCCCTGCTGAAGAGGAGCGCGGTGAAGTACTTAGCTATCGAGCAGAGGATAAAGCAGGCGAAGAGGCTCCTCCTCCTGATGGAAGAAGCCGAAGTTCAAAGGGAGCTTGTGAAGGTCTCGGCAAACTTCATAGAGTTCAGTCAGGACATCGTGGAGAGCATCGCTGAGGGGCCGGGAGCACAGGACATAGGCAGGATGCAGGTGGAGTTCGAGAAGGCCATGGGTAGGGTAGAGGAGCTTGACGACGCCCTCGCCTCGATGCTAGACCTGACAAGTGAGAGCATCTTAACCGGAGACTTCGACGCCGAGACTGTTGAGGAGGCCGCCTCGGTATTCGAGGAGTCCGCTTCATCGGACCTCGCTCCCAAGGACAAGCTTAAGGCCATTGAGGACGCCATGAGGGGCTGAGCATGAAAACAGCGGAGCTCTACATGAGCCTCTTCGAGGAATGCAGAGGAGAGTACGAGAAGGCCGTAAGGGCAGGGAGAAGGGACGAGGCAAAGGCCCTCGCCCTCCGCTGCGCCTCGGTACTCCTTAAATTAGCGGAGAAGAACCCGAGGATGGCGGAGCTCTACATTGCAAGGGCTGAGGAGTGGGAAAGGAAAGCGGAGGAGCTTGAAAAGAGACCAGAGCCAGAGAAGAGGGAGACGTTGCCGGCGGGGAAGGGAAGCACCACCACATCTGCTGACCCCTACAGGGAGTACGTCGAGGGGCTCATAGCGCGTTCAACGGTGACCTGGAAGGATATAGGTGGGCTTGAGGAGGTAAAGAAGCTGATAGCGAGGAACGTCGCGCTGGCCTTGGCTGAGAAGCCGGCACCGATAAAGCCGTGGAAGGGTATCCTCCTCTTCGGGCCGCCAGGAACGGGTAAGACCCTTTTAGCATCGGCCGCCGCCGGGAGCCTAAACGCCACCTTCTTCAACGTGAAGGCCTCCGACGTTCTGAGCAAGTATTACGGCGAGAGCTCCAAGATAGTCTCAGCTTTATACGCGCTGGCGAGGGAGAGGGCTCCGAGTATCGTTTTCATGGACGAGATAGACGCCCTGACAGTGAAGAGGGAGGGCTCTCACGAAGCGACCCGAAGAACCCTCGCAACGCTCCTCAGCGAGCTTGACGGCTTCAAGGGACAGGAAGATGTTCCAGTCCTGACGCTGGCTTCTACAAACACCCCGTGGGATTTGGATGAGGCAGTCCTCTCAAGGTTCCCGCTCAGGGTTTACGTGCCACTCCCAGATAAAGAAGCAACGAAGGAGATCATCAAGATCAACACGCGCGGACTGGACATTTCAAGGCTTGACTTGGATACAATAGCCGAGGAGAGCGTGAAGAGGCTCTATTCGGGCAGGGAAATCTCAGGACTCTGCAATTTAGCAATCCACAACATGCTCGACGAGATGAACCCTGAACTTTCAGACCTCGACGCAATCTCAAGGGGCGAGAGGCTGAAGCTGGAGGTAAGACCGCTTGAGATGAGAGACTTCGAGGAGGCGTTCAAGAAGATCAAGAGCCCGCTGACGAGGAAGGAGATCGAGCGCTATGAAAAGTGGGCGGAGGAGTTCGGAGGATAAATCTTAACCCCTTATTATGTTAGTATAAGAAAGATGAAAGTCGTCTTCAAAGACTAAAGGTTTTTATGACTTAGAGTTTTTCATGATATGTTCAGTAGAAACAGATGAGATCTGTCCAAGGAGGGATAAAGTTGAATGCGAAAGGAAAAGTGAGCCTTCTGATTATCCTGCTGATATTAAGCACAGTAGTTCCACGGGGTCACTACATAAAAGGAGACTATATTGAGGACACTATAGAAAAGGATACACTCAAAATCGCAATGCCCACTCTAGACGGAAACCTCTTTATGAGCGTTTTCAATCCATCTCCCAGTGGGATTGAAGACATAAACTCGGTTAGAGTCTGGTACTTCCTCCATGAACCCCCATACGTAATCGGTCCAGACGCCCAATATCACAACTACCGGTGCAGGCTCGTTGACGTCAAGACTAATGTTACAGTTCCAAGCGATGCAATAATATGGAACGGTAGTCAGGCACGCTGGGTCGCCCCATATACAGGAAAGAAAGCGAAAAGTGCCGTTACCTGGGAGTGCGGCCTTGGCCAGTGGGCGGATGGACAGCCCATAACCCTCGCTGACTTCCTCTTTGACTACGCCATGACTTGGGAGTGGGCATACCAAGACAGCAAAAACGACCCGTACTACGACCAGGCTTGGGCCAACAACTGGCAGGGCATCCTCTCCCTCGTTAAGGGTCTTAAGGTTGACAAGGTCACTAACGATTACGTTGAGTACACCATCTACCAGGACTTCTACGTCCCATACGACTATTGGAGTACGGCAGTTGGGAACTTCATGGAATACCCAAAAATACCATGGGAGCTTTATAACGTCCTCAGCGAGTCCGTTGCCCATGGCGTTAACGGCAAGACGTTCTCCTGGAGCACATCCACTGGTGTCGACTACCAGCTCAACATGATCGACCCCGCCCAGGCTCCATACTTTAAGGCTGAGGCCCAGAAGCTCCTCAACGGCGGTAATATGATCCCAATGTGGCTCCAGACACTATTGCCATGGCTTTACCAATGGGGTATCACAAAGGAACAGGCTGGTATAACCGACAGCATGGCAAAAGCAGGTTACAATGCCGTTATTAATTGGGTTAACAGCTATGGGAACGTCCTCATAAGCAACAGCCCGTACTACGTGTACAGTTACGATCCCCAGAATAAGGTCATTATTCTAAAGGCCACAAATTCAACGGAGACATACTTTGTAGACAAAATCGACGGCAAAGACATTCCCTCAGGGGTGAATTGGAGGAAAATCGTAATTTTTGGAGTCGACAATGAAAATTCGGCAATATCCGGGGTCGCGAGCGGACAATACGACGTGTTCTGGAAGGATCTCTCCTACGACGATATAGCCTCCGTCCTGAGCAATGAGACTATGGAGAACGTGAGCATGATAAAGAGCATTGCCGTTTGGTGGGCTCTCGACCTCAACCTCGTTGGTGACCCGCAGACCGGTCTCGTCAATTCAAGTGGAACCGTTAAGTTCAACCCGTTCGCCCTTCCGGGTGTTAGGTATGC